>JBFIJS010000155.1:0-7948 GCA_041600595.1 Saprospiraceae bacterium
ATTCATTGCAGGCATTCACAACGTATCAGCTGGAAGATATTTTCGGGATGCCAACGCCTCTTTTTATACCGGCCAACCAATATTTCTATGTCGGATTTGAGCAACTGAGCGCAACAACTCTTGGTATCCCCATTGGGTATGACCTGAACCATCCCTGTAAATGTAACTTTGGAAAGAAGACCAATACCTGGATAAACTTTAATAACACCAACTCGCCGAAAGGGGCGCTGATGATCAGACCTGTTTTCCGGCCGGTGGTAAACAGTACCAACCCGACCGAAGAAGCCGGCTCCTTGTCAAAGCTGTTGACGCTGTTCCCCAATCCTGCCAGCAGCCAACTGAACGTCAAGATGGAAGTTGGGCGCTATGAGGATTTTAATTACCTGATCATTAACCAGTTAGGGCAGATGGTGCAACAAGGCAACCTGGCACCGACCATTCCTGTTCAGCAATTACAGGATGGGACTTATTATCTGCAGACCGTAAAAAAGAACACCGGAGAAGTTACGATTCAACGGTTTATAGTAGCCTGGCGGTAAGACTGGTGGCTCAATAAAACTTTGGAATTAAAACATTCACATCAAAACAAAATACAATGGATATCACGGTACAACAACTAAAAGAAAAATTGGACAAACAGGAAGATTTTGTCCTGATCGACGTGCGGGAAGCCTGGGAAAATGAGGAATTCAACGTTGGAGGTCAGCTGATCCCGGTTGGAGAACTGATGGGCCGGGTGTCAGATTTGGAAGACCACAAAAACGACGAAATTGTGGTTTATTGCCGTTCGGGCAATCGCAGCGGTATGGCCCAGCAATTACTCACCTCTATGGGATTTTCCAATGTCCGTAATCTGATCGGGGGCATGTTACAGTGGGAGGGAGTTTACGGTAAAGAGAAGTAAAAACTGACTTTACAGGTAAAAAACAGGGGGCTTTCTGACTAATTTCTCAGAAAGCCCCCTGTTTTTTTACTAAAAATAACGCTGTCCATGACGTGGGCGCAATGAGCAGTAACTTCCTGCATATTGATGCCCCCCTTAAAGAAAATTCCGGGCAGGCACATTGAAAAGTTGCTTCAACGGTTCCCTGAAACAGGTTCCTTACTTTCAGGGAAAATGCCGGAGGCCCGTCACTGTCCTTCCTTCGCCTTCACATAACTGCTGACCCCTTCCGCTTTCAAATCTTTCACCAGGCGTTCGGCGGCAGCCATATTATCAAACCGGTCCACCAAAATCACATCGTATTTGCCCCGGTCGAAATTCTCAATGGTCGCATTGGTAAAGCCTAATTTTTTCAAATGCTGAAGCTGGGCTTTGGCATGTACCGACTGGGAAAAAGTGCCGGCGATCACCATGAATTTCCCGCTGGAAGAGGAAGGTCTTTTGGGAGGGGTAGTCTTTTCCGGATTTGCGACGGGCGTTCGCTCCTCTTCCTCGTCTGCGGCCGGAGTAGTAGTAGTGGTCGTAGTGCCAGGATTTTTATCTTGTCCGGCAGAGGTGGCAGCCTTGCTGTCAGTGGCAGCTTCTCCATTTGTGCCGGTCTCTTCATCAATGTTATAGTTGTAGGTTGTACTATCTTCTTGTTCCACTGTACCACCTTCAATTTCAACCGGATTAACAGCCGGTTTATCCGTAAATAGATCGGTCATTTTATATACCAGAAATATGATGGCCAAAATGCAGGCGATTACGATGGCAATGGTGATATAATCAAGTCTTGACATGTGGTTGTTTTTTTAGTTAAAAAAAGACACTTAGCGGGTATAGGCATGGCTTCCGGTATTCGTGCATGTAAACCCTATGTTGCCCGGGTAAAAATAGAATTATTAGTTGTAAGAACCATAGACTTCATTCCAAATTAATCATAAGGAGGAAATAGACTATGCAAAATACTGAATGTTAAAGTTTTATACAAAAACGATCAGAGCGCCGCCGATGATGGTAAATGGTGGCTCAATGACCGGTATTTTTTCTGAAATTCTGGCTGATCATTTTCTTTTCGTTCCGGAATTACAGCCTCGCCTGGTCAATTACTACCGCTTGCTTTTTATTTTCAGTAGCAGCAATTTGTTTCAGGCTGCCTACATTTACGGGTACACTACTTTGTACATTTGACGTGGCTGATAAAATGGCCAGAGGGGCACGCAGGTCAGCGGCAAAAGACTGGCGAAAGAGAACCCTCATTACACCGAGCATATCTATTCATTTACGCAATCATAGCCGAAGATTAACCTGAAACGATGAACCTTAAAATCATATCCGCCGGTGCGGGCTCCGGAAAAACTTACCGTTTAACCAAAGAAATGGTCGGCTTGCTGTCGGGAGGACAGGTACATGCCAGTGGCATCATCGCCACTACCTTCACCAGAAAAGCTGCCGCCGAATTGCAGGAAAGAGTCCGGGTGGCCTTGCTGGAGCAGGGTTTGTCCCGGGAAGCCAACGACCTCACCAATGCCCTGATTGGAACCGTGCACGGACTGGGGGTGAAACTATTGAAGCGATTTGCCTTTGAGGCCGGGGTTTCACCGGAAGTCGATATCATCGCCGATGAAGACCAGCAGTTTATGTTCAACCAATCGCTGGCGACCGTACTGACCAACGAGCGGGTAGAAAAAATGGAACGTTTGTCCGAACGATTGGGACTCAATAAGTCCACTTTCCAATCACTGGATTGGCGGAAAGTATTGAAAGACCTGACGGAAATAGCCCGCTCCAATAATTTCTCTCCGGCAGTGCTGGAAAAGAGCAAAAGACTGTCATTTCAGACCTTCTGTGAATTTTTGGATGAAAAATCGGACCGTACAGACAAGGCCTGGTGCCAACAACTGAGCGAAATTTTAGCCGGCGTGATCAGCAATTTGGAAAATAATGGCGACACGACAAAAGTGACGGCCGGCGGGATTAAAGATTTAAAGGAATTGGGGCATGAACTGGAGATGAGAGACGAATTGTATTGGCACCAGTGGATCAAACTGAGTAAAATAAAGGTCGGAGCCAAAAGCAGAAATCTTCTGGAGCCATTAACTGATTTTACCCAATCCGTGCTGGGACATAAAGGACTGCACGCCGATATCGAATCTTTCATTAATCAGATTTTTGACCTCTCACTCCTGGCGATCGAAGAGTTTACCCACTATAAAAAAAGCCGGGGTTTGATCGATTATACAGACATGGAAGTGCTGGTCAATCAGCTCCTCGACAACCCCGTCGTAACGAATAGCCTGCAAGATGAACTGGACCTTTTGATGGTCGATGAGTTTCAGGATACCAGCCCGCTGCAACTGGAAATCTTTATCAAACTGTCCAAACTGGCCAGGTATTCGGTTTGGGTCGGCGATCCCAAACAAAGTATTTATGGATTCCGGGGGGCCGAACCGGCCCTGATGAAAGCGATCATTGAACAACAGGGCGGACTGAAAAAGGAAAATATTCTGACCCATTCCTGGCGGTCCCGGGAGGATATTGTGCATGCGACGAATGCCATTTTTACCAGGGCTTTTGAAGATATGCCAGCCGACCAGGTCAGTCTGCAGCCTAAACGTTGCAAGCTGGCTCATGCGGATGCTGCCAATCAGGAAGACGAACCTGCCGGCATTGGTCTGGCATTGCAACACTGGCATTTTGAGTACGACGGCGAGGGCCGAAAGCCGGGCCGGGCCTGGCTCGATGGCTGTATTGCGGAGCAGATTACCACTTTACTGGAGCGTCAGCCTATCATTTTACCCAAAGGAGAACGACAATACCGGCCGCTGAAACCTGGAGATATTGCCGTCCTGTGCCGGTCCAACAAGGCCTGTCAGGATATGGCCGATGCGCTGCACAACGCAGGGTTGAAGGCTGCCATTTCGAGGGCAGGGCTACTGCAAACGGCGGAAGCCAAACTGGTTCTGGCTTGTTTAAAGTTTATCCTCAATAAAAATGACTCTCTGTCTGTGGCGGAAATATTGGTACTGGCCGAAGCGCTGGGCATTGAAGAAATCATTGACAACCGGCTGGCATTCTTGGAGCAAAGTGAAAGTGGCCATAACAAACAGCGCTGGGGCGATGACCAACCATTCATTCAACAACTGAATCATCTGCGGCCCAGGGTAGTCGAGCTCTCGAGCGCAGAAATTTTAAACCTGCTGCTGGAAGAACTGGAAATCCGGCGGATCATCGTTGCCTGGGGCAATACGGAGCAACGGCTTGCCAATATCGATGTACTGACCAAGTGGTCTTTTCAATACGAAGAAACCTGCAACCGACTCCACTCTGCGGCATCGCTGGGTGGTTTTTTACTTTGGCTACATGAACTGGAAAACAATGGGGTCGATTTGCAGGGAGCAGGCGAAAATGACCTGGCTGTCAACGTCTTGACTTACCATAAAAGTAAAGGGCTGGAGTACCCCGTTGTGATTTGTCATAGTCTTGATCAAAGTCTGAGAGAAGACGTGTGGGGGCTGTCCATCATACCGGAATCTGATCAGGTTGATCTCGATAACTTGTTGGGAAACAGATGGTTGCGGTTTTGGGTCAATCCTTTTGCGGATCAGTACCGAAACACGCTGCTGGAAGAGCGCATTGATGCCCATCCCGCCAAAGCCACCAGGCGGATGGAAGCATTGGCAGAAGAGGCGAGGTTGCTGTATGTAGGTATTACCCGGGCCAGAGACTACCTCGTTTTTCCTACCTATCACAAACCTCCTATCTGGCTGAACCGGGTTTATTTTCATGGCCAGGAAGACCAGCAGGTTTTAAACGCCGGGTCCGATCTTTCTGCATTGGAGTGGGCAGGGGAGGAGTTGGTGTTCCAGACTGAGGTGTCTCATTTTCCGGCAGATTTTGCGGCCGGTACTTTGGAAGAACCATTGCCTGAAGTGCTGGCTTGGCCGGCAGGAGAAAAAGACTACCCCATTTATGAGATTGGAGAATTGCCCGCATTGGCCAATCTGGAATTTGATATACATCCGTATGCGAGTCCGCTGGTCATGCCGGAAGTTATTGAGCGGCAGTTGGCAGGCAAGGCGCTGGTTACGTATTTTAAGGCGGAGAAAACGGGTTTGGCAAGGGAAGCTTTGCTGGAAATGGCTGACCATCTCGTTGCCCTTCACGAAATTGAGCGTCTCGTGGAAGCTCCGGCCATTGTTGATCAGGGGCATTATTTTCAACAATGGCTTTTAGCTGAACAGCCAATAAATGTCCGCCAAAATTACCCGGTGAGGGCAGTTTTTGACGGACAATTATTCAGCTCAACGGTCGATATGCTGGTAACGACCAAAGATGGTTTGATGATTATAACCCATCACCCGTTCGTGGGAGAAGGGAAATCTTTATTGAAAAAAGCGAAGGAAATGTGCGGTGTAGCAATGGCTCAGAAAAGGGCCATTCAGGAAATTTTCAAAACGAAGCATGTTCGGGTCTGTTTTCATTTTGTACTGGCCGGGATGTTGATGTCGGTCAGGTAATGAACTCAGAGGGATCATGTTTTAACAGCACCCTGAAGTTACTCTTCTGAATTCCTTTTTGAAACCAGTACTGGTCGTGGCATTTCGTAGTTCTGGTCCATTATGTTGGCTTCGTAGGTATAGTATAAAAACTCACGACTGGCTTTCCGGTCGATCATGCCCAGATCGTTTCCGGGATTTGTTCCCCAGGAGTTGGGTGCTTCAAAAGGGTCTTTGCCATTTTCAAACAAACTCAGCTTGCCAAAATATACATCGTCTGCTTTGAAGGAGAACAACAGTTCTTCCGTCCCAACGGTCAATTGGATTTTGGGCAGGTCGCTGACAAAGCCAAAAGAAATGTACGCCATGTTCTGGGCCTCAACCGGGTTGGTGACCCGGGCATTTTCCACCCAGGTTCCTCCATGGTTCCGGAAATCGTAGTAGCTGAAACCTGCCGGTGCAACGATGGTTATCTGCCCTGCGCCAACTTTTGTATTTTGTGTAGGCTCGATCGATTCCTCAACAGTTACATATACTCCCCATTCGTTTGATTGCAATTGCTTCAGGGACAGAAACAGTTTTCCATCTTGCTTTATTTGAGAAAAAGCCTGAAAGGTAGTGGTCATGGAAAACAACAAAAAAAATGGTAGCAGATTCTTTTTCATAATTGAGTGAGTTTAGCCTATGTTTTCTAATTTAATGGATAACAGCTGTTTGATGAAACAAAGATGGCCGTTTGAGTCGCCAGGAACAGGACGATTTTTCTTGAAAAGTGACAGGGAAAAACCTCATATGGTTGGAGGAATGACTGACTTTACCGGATATCGGCAACAGAGATGTGACGATGTAAAACGATGTAAAGCCTGGAAAAAAATGACTTTTTTCAGGAAATATCAGCAAGAGACAGACCTATAAAGCTGAAAAAGGATGGAGTTGCAGTGAAAACTTGGAGGATTTCCGCAAAAAAAAAAGCCCTATCCTTTAACGGGATAGGACTCCAAATATAAAGCTATGAAAACTAAAACTATTCGAGATTGATCGAGGATTACTCCTCTTCAGCCGCAGCCTCGACGGGTTTTCCGCCATCCAGTTCATCCTGCCACTTTTTCAAATCGTCCCAACGGCCTTCAGCTGCCATTTTGGCTTGAGCAGGCCAGGTAGTTGGGTCATGAAACCCGTAGCGGGAACCGGCAGCCACCAAAATTTCCTTTACTTTGTCAGCGGAGGTAGCCGCTAAGTCAGCAAAAGTGAGAATGCCTGCGTCGTTCAGTAAAGATGCAATCTTTGGTCCGATGCCCTCTACTTTTCTCAGATCATCCTTGGCGCTGTCTGCCTTGGCCTTCTTCGGTGCCGGAGCAGCGGCTACCGGCTCGGCGGCCGCTTTGGGAGCTGCTTTAGCCGCTGGGGCCTGTGGCGTTGCCACTTTTTTTGGTGCTTGCTTTACATCCAATTTTTCCTCTACCTGATCGAAAGGAATAATATTAACGTAAGTCCGCTTGCGACGTCCTTTGGTAAACTGTACTTCCCCGGCTACTTTAGCGTGGATCGTCCAGTCTTTACCCATGTATACGTTATCGCCGATGTGGTATTTAGAACCTCTCTGACGAAGAATGATACTTCCTTGTTTGGCCTTCTGGCCACCGTAAAGTTTAACCCCGAGATATTTAGGATTACTATCTCTCCCGTTCTGGGTTGAACCTTCACCTTTTTTATGTGCCATTTCAATAAATTTTTAAAATTAGAAAATTGGGTTGAGGTTTTTGAAAATGGCTGTTGTTAGGCCAGGATCAAAAACCTGTTCACTGCAAGTTCAAAAATCAGCCGGCGATTGAATCGACTTTGATTTTTGAGAAATGCTGACGGTGGCCATTTTTCACCCGGTAACCTTTGCGCCTTTTTTTCTTGAAAACAACGACTTTGTCGCCTTTTACAAGTGGCTCAATAACGGTGGCACCAACACTGGCACCTTTCACAACCGGCGTGCCGACCTTGGTGGAGCCATCTCTGTCAACGAGCAATACCTCGTCGAAAGAAAGTTTTTCTCCTTCTGCGGCTTCTAACCGGTGGACAAACAGCTCCTGGCCTTCTGTCACTTTAAATTGTTGACCGGCTATGTTTACGATAGCGAACATATTTAATATGATTTGTTAGAAAAGAATTTTGATAAGGGCGAAAAGATGACTCTTTTCAAACCACTCCTCAAAACGGGCGCAAAGTTATGGTTTGTAGTTAGTAAAATCTACAATTTTTAAGCAAAATTGCGGAAAACAAAGCACGAATTCTTCAAAAAAGAGGGAATCCGGATCCGGTCACAGCAGGCCGGGTAGCTTTTGTTTTCAATTTCCGTTGCCAAAGGCATTATCGGAAGCCCGGTCCTGGCCGGTAGAAACGGGGTCAGCCGGCAATCATTTTCTTCACCCTGGCCCGGTGTTTTACCCGGATCAATTATGGGCTACGACAAATTTTCCGGTGTTTGTCTTTTGTCGGCCATCGGTCAGATAGTACTGGTAAATGCCTGGTTGCC
>JBFIJS010000156.1:0-7908 GCA_041600595.1 Saprospiraceae bacterium
CACTGTCTGGTCAGGGTCGCAAACAAAGGGATTATTTAGTGGAGCACCTTGAAATTCGAGGTTGTAATTGGGGATGCTGTTTAGGGGGATCGGAACGCAATAGGCAGTCGGATTGCCCACAAAAGGTACTGCTACCGTGTCCACAGGAAAAATGGGGTCACAGATTAGGGCAGGGTCAACCGTTATCTGAATATAGGTCGTATCGCATTGCGTATTGCTGTTGTTGAAGCAGTGAACCGTGCAAATCAGGTCAGGAGAAGTACCGGTGTAGCCGCTGGCGGGTTGGAGGGAAATACAATCACCGGCAATTGCTGTGGCGAAAACGGTAGCGGCATTTCCCTGGTTACAAAAACCAACGCTGGTAAATGGTCCGGAAAAATTAAAGACGGCAGGATCGAGGCAAATGGTCGCCGAACCATTTTGCGGGATGGTATAACCCACCAGATCAGCGCAGCTTTGCTGTGCCACCAGTTCGGAGGGAACCGTCACCGGACATTGGCCTCCGGAAAGGGCAACTGTCACCTCATAGGTACCCACCGACAGCCCGAGAAAGATATTAGATAACTGAAAATTCACCCCACCGTCAATGCTGTATTGGAGATTGGAACCACCAGAGGCCTGAATGGTTATTGCTCCGTCGTTGGTGCTGCAGTCAGTCGGGTTGACCAGGTTGATGTCTTCGACAATGGGGGCGCTGGTTAAACCGGTTAGTTGCACGGGGTTGTTTTGGAAAAACCTCGTACAGTTTGTACCCTCCTCTCTGATAGCGATGTGGTAGCTACCTTCTCCCAGACCGGTGAAAGAAGCATTCATGCTCCACGTATTACCACCGTCAATGCTGTATTCAACATTGGCATTGCCGGCGGCAGTGATGGAGATCGCGCCATTCTGAACACTGCAACTGATCGGGTTGGTTAGGTTGATATTCTGAATATCTGGTCTTGGCGGTTCGGTCATGGTAACCAGGTCGCCTGAAGTTGGACAACTACCGTCCAGGTTTCGAACCACTATTTGATAATCTCCGGCGGGCAATCCGCTGAAAATATTTGTTTGTTGAAAGGTAAGACCACCGTTGATGCTGTATTGCAAACTGCTTTGTCCAAAAGCCAGAATCGTGATGACCCCATCATTGGAACCACAATCGGACGGTTGAATGACGGAAGTCCCGAAAATGGTTGGATGCAGGCTGCTCACCAAATCAACAAAACCTCCGGACTTGCTGCAAGTGCCGTTGTTGCGCCTCACCACAACTTCAAAAACGCCTTCTGTCAAACCACTGAAGCTGTTTCCAGACTGGAATGTATTGCCACCATCTATACTGTATTCAAAGTTGCCGGTGTCGTTCCCGACGACGATGGTAATGAGTCCGTCGGTTGTCGTACAATTGCTGGGGCCGAAAGGAAGCACGGCGGTAATGTCCGGCTCATCGGGCGACCCGCTCAGCGTCACCGGGCCTTCGCTGATCACGCAGGTACCATCCGCATTTCTCACCCGGGGATGGTAAATGCCGGAGGTCAACAGTTGGAAAGTATTGGAATTTTGCCAGCTCATTCCTCCGTCGATGCTATACTGAAGTGGAGAAATGCCGCCAAATGCAGAAATAATGATCGCTCCATTTGGTGTATCGCAAAATGTGGGGTTGGATTGGGCAATATCCAGGATTTCCGGTGCCGTTGGTGCCTGTAATGTGATGGTGGGCCCCTGAATCAAACAGGATCCATTCTGATTTCTCACCCGGACGGAGAAATTTCCCGAAGGTAAAGCGGTAAAGAATCCATTGTTTTGCCAGATGGTGCCTCCGGTGACGCTGTATTCCAAAGGCTCGGTGCCCTGCGCTTCCACGGAGATAGTACCGTTGGGAAGGTTACAATTGGTCGGATCATTGAATGTGGCAGAAAGAATTTGCGGAGGTGTAGAAACCGTCACCGTCACAGAGTCGGTGGTGCCGTCATCTCCCATGACAATGTAGGTGGTAGTGGTGGTTGGGGTAGCTGTGGGAGAAGGGCAATTGGTGCAGCTCAATCCGGTGGCAGGCGACCAGGAGTAAGTATTGGCACCAGTGGCCTGCAATTGCGCATTTTCGCCCTGACAAATATTTTGGTCAGCACCCGCATCGACGGCCCACATACTGCCGGAAAAAGAATTTTCCGCAGTAACATCGGCCGGCAGGAAAAAAGCAGCCGATAGAAGAAGGGCCATGTGCAGGATGTCCCGCCAATTAATAAAGTAAGTTTTGGGTTGCATAGTCGTTGTTTGCTCAGAATGTTTATGTTTATTCCAGCGAGGAGGAGTGTTAAGATAGATTTTTCTCATAAAATCATCAACAGGGTTTATAGTCTCACCTCCCAGTGTTTTTTTAAATAATTTTGAAAATGCTAAGTGAGCAGTTATTGTTTGAAACCAGTGAATAGCAAATTTAAAGGTAGGACACACGCCTTACTATTCCATTACCTTTTTGTGTAGATTCCTGATAGACATGTCAGCCATATTATAGATCGACAAAAGTTGTTGCGTTCTAAAAGTGCAGTTCTTTGGTCAAAATATTACGGCCATGAGTGAGTAAGCCAGGTTAATAAAGGTATTGCGTGTGTGTGGAGGGAATTAAAGATGCAAATATAATTTTTTTAATTTTAAAAAAAAAGGAAACCGATTTTATGTATCCCTCTGCCGCTCTGACCGGTTATATGCCTGAAGCCTTTCCCGACAACCTTTTCCGAATGCTGAACAGAGAAAGCACCGGAAGCTACGATAGTACTGGTAAAGAGATTCCATAAAGGCAGGCAGACAGGTCAGAGTTGTTACTTCAGGGTGGCGTATTGTACTTTTGCGCCCGAGTGCTGAGTACGACCCGTTCAAATAGCGGGATTTCAGCCGAAAGAACATGAAACGGTAGGGAGCAGGAAGGCCCTTTTCACAGAAGGGAAAATGGTGAAAAAAGTTACGGAGTATTAACGAAATCATTTCACCTCCGTAAGGCTTGTTTTGGTGATGTCAAAAAAAAAACTGGTCAGCCTGATCCGCAATCAAATGTCCGTAAAAACAAAAAAGGTATCCTGACTCCGAAAAGGAACAGAAAAATAAATTCATGCTGATAGACACCCATACTCATTTATACCTGCCACAATTCAAAGATGATATAGATACCGTAATCGGACACGCCCAAGCCGAGGGTATCGAAAAATTTTACCTGCCAAACATTGACAGTACTTCCATTGATTCCATGTTGGAACTCGAGAACAGATTCCCCGGGAAATGTTTTCCAATGATGGGCCTGCATCCCTGTTCGGTGAAAAAGAACTACAAACAAGAGTTGGCAATTGTAGAAGAATGGTTAGACAAGCGTGCTTTCTGTGCAGTTGGTGAAATTGGCATCGACCTTTACTGGGATAAAACCTTTCTGGAAGAGCAGAAAGAAGCTTTTTTGACCCAGGTGGGCTGGGCCAAAGAATTGGGCATTCCCATCGTCATCCATGCCCGGGAATCGCTCGACATTTTAATCGATTTGGTCACCAAAGAGCAGGACGGGCGCCTGACCGGGATTTTTCATTGTTTTACCGGCACGCCGGAGCAGGCCAGAGCTATCATCGGCCTTGGATTCTATATGGGAATTGGAGGTGTTCTGACTTATAAGAATGCCGGACTTGATGTAACGGTAAAAGATATTCCATTGGATTATCTGGTGCTCGAAACCGACGCTCCCTACCTGACGCCAGTGCCGTACCGGGGAAAAAGAAACGAAAGCGCCTACATCAGGATCATTGCGGAAAAATTGTCGGAGATAAAAAAGATGGATTTTGCAGAGATCGCGGCCACCTCAACAACAAATGCCAAAAAAATTTTTGGATAAAATTCTTTGACTTACACAACTGTTTGCTAAACTTGCCCCATCTTCTACTTCTGAGAAAACTTACGGTGCCCTTTCCGATCCCTCGAATTAAAATAAAATGGTACTTTAACGAGTATTATTTTTTAGCTCCGCAAAAATTTTTGATTTGTAATATCTTTTTGCAATTTTTGCGGCCACACAAGGAATAAAAAGTTCTTAATTTACGAATACCAATAATTAACAGGACATAAAATGACCACACAAAATTCTGATTCTTGTTAGGTTGATGCCTGTTAAAAAGTATACGGAGAGTTGGCCGAGTGGTCGAAGGCGCACGCCTGGAAAGTGTGTATACTCCAAAAGGGTATCGAGGGTTCGAATCCCTCACTCTCCGCCCGGGTTTTTCATGCTTCTAAACAAACATGTTAGAAAACGGAATTATTTAAATTTTTCACTTCATGTCTGTGCGAGCAGGCATTCACGAACAACTAATTTTAAACGTAAAATCTTACGACTATGCGCAAATTATTAGCACTTATGCTTGTCTTCGGCTTGGTAGCTATTGCTGGAGATCCTCTTATGGCTCAGGACGGTGGTATTTCTCAAGTACTAAAGGAAAAATTCGTCCAGGGGGGATGGCAGTTCATGATGTTGATCCTCATCTGTCTCATCATTGGTTTGGCTCTTTGCATTGAGCGAATCATCACCCTCAATATCGCCTCTGTCAATACGGAAAAGCTTCTGACCTCTGTTGATGACAACCTGAAAAATGGTGATGTCAGCGGTGCTATGGAAGTTTGCCGCTCAACTGCCGGCCCGACGGCCAGCGTACTGTACGAAGGCCTCCGCAACGTCGGAAATGGCCCGGATGCGGTTGAAAAAGCCATCGTATCTTACGGTAGTGTCCAGATGGGCCTGCTGGAAAAAGGATTGGTTTGGATTTCTCTGGTCATCGCTCTGGCTCCCATGCTTGGTTTCTGTGGTACGGTAATCGGGATGATCGCTGCCTTCGATAAAATTGAGGCCGTAGGTGATATTTCTCCGACAATCGTAGCAGGTGGTATCAAGGTAGCCCTTTTGACTACCGTATTCGGTTTGATCGTTGCGATGATCATGCAGTTGCTATACAACTACATCGTTGCCAAAATTGATGGCATCACCAACAAGATGGAAGAAGCTTCTGTTGCTTTGGTGGATATGATGGTGAGCAACAATACTTTTAAATAATCTTAAAAATAACCTGCTATGAATTATAAATTTTTAGCAAAAAACGGGTTAACTCTGGCCTTTGTGCTCGGTTTGCTCGGAATTGCTGCAACCCTTATACCCGTCCTGACGGGATTGGGCCCTTTCAACGAATTAGCCGATACATTGAGTGACGATGTGACCAAGCTGTCTATGTCAGAAGAAAGTGGCATTTTCAATGCAGGCATTTATGTGTCTTTTGCGCTGGGTGCAATTGCTTTTGGATTGGCAATTATACTCGGCATCATCGGTGTATTAACAAACCTGAAAGCTTCAAAAGTTGCATTGATATCTTTTGCGGTAATGGCTGTATTGTTCATTGTACTCAATGCCACGGCAAGTACCGAACTTACTCCTACCATGTCTGAAATTCTCAATAATCCTGAATATTCTGTAAACGGAGATTTGGGAATCTACAAAATGGTAAGTGCAGGCATTAACGGCACCCTCATTTTATTGGGTATTGCCTTTGCCTCAATGGTATTGATGGAAGTCTGGAACTTCTTTAAAAATTCATAATTATGGCAAAAAGAGATGCTCCTGAAATAAATGCCAGCTCAATGGCAGATATTGCTTTCCTGCTATTGGTCTTCTTCCTGGTTACGACCACTATTGATGTGGAAAGGGGAATTACCGTCCGTTTGCCTGAATGGTCGGAAGAACCTCCGGAAGAACTGGAACTCAAGCAAAGGAATGTTTTTAACGTGCTGGTAAACGCACAGAATCAATTATTGGTAGAAAACAAACCTGCCGATGTCAAGGATCTCCGGGAAGCAGCCAAGGAGTTCATTATGAACCCAACCGGCAACCCGGAACTTTCTGAGTCTCCTAATGCAGCTATCATCTCATTGAAAAACGATAGAGGTACGAACTATGAAACCTACATCGAAGTTTACAACGAATTGAAAGCCGCCTACAATGAACTTTGGGACGAAGAAGCCATGGCCACATTGGGAAAGCATTACAGCGATGACTTGCCAAAGAATGAAAAGGACAAGATCAAGTCTAAAATTCCATTCGTAATTTCCGAGGCTGAACCAACTGCGTTTGGTGAGGAAGCTAATTAAAATCTTAGGGTAGGCAGCTTTTGTCCTATCCTTCAATCAATTGAGCTATGTCTAAATTTCAGAAAAAACGTGGGAAGTCGAATCCGACTATTTCTACCGCTTCGCTTCCCGATATCGTTTTCATCCTGTTATTCTTCTTTATGGTTATCACCAAAATGAGAGAAACAGAACTGAAGGTGTCCGTACAAGTGCCGAAAGCAACGGAACTTGAAAAACTGGAGCAGAAGTCACTGGTGCATTACATTTATATTGGCCGGCCTCAACTCCGGTACCAGGAAGTTTATGGAACAGCTCCCCGTATTCAGTTGGATGATAAATTCGCAACTGTGGCGGATCTGCCCATCTTTGTGGAAAACCATAAACAAACGGTACCAATCAATTTGAGGGGCAGGACTACCTCCTCCCTGAGGGTTGATGGTAAGATCACCATGGGAATTGTACAGGACGTGAAAACACAACTTCGCAAAATAGGTCAGCTGAAACTGAACTATGCCGCAACAAAACGGGTGGATAAGAAAAAGTAACTTTTCTTGCTGTCCATGCAAAAAGGTCGTCAAGCATCTGCTTAACGACCTTTTTTATTGTTCATTAACTTCAAATTCTGTCCACGATGTTTCTCTTGAAAATGGAGGGACTGTATAAAAAATTGGAAGTGAAACTCCGGGCCATCACACCCAACTCACTGCATGCCCTGGCTCGGATTTAATTGCCAAATCTCCAGGGTTTACCTCAACCGGTCCATTGATTGAACCAGGTTTTCATCTTTCCGGATCGCCCGCAGCGCCAAAATGCCAAAGAGTAGGAAACCAAAAGGAAGGTATGCTCCAAGCCCGTCCTGTACATCCACACTGCTCCCAAACTGGCCGTCCTGCCAGAATACAATCACGGTCAGTGCCAGGCCGACAACATTGGCTACAATGCCAAGTTGTGTCAGTTTCATCTGGGTTGGCCGGTTATTAAACAGGAAAATCGCTGCCAGAGCCAATGCTCCCGCTACGGCAAATAAGACCAGTAGCGCAATATTATCACCTACGCTATAGGTGGCATCGGCAAAAAGCGCTGAATCGGAGACCGGTGCGGTGGTTTTTGCAAAAGGTAAACCCAGCAGGCCAAAACCAGCCAATGACGCTAAAAGGAGGTAAATACTTTGGATTCTTTGTATCATGATAAAGATGATTCTGTGAGCCGGCAAAAGCAGACAACATCCCGTAAGAAATTGAATTGCTTTGTAGTGCTCCTTGCTTTATTGTTTTATTTTGACGCAAATATAAATGAATGGAAAATGGTGGTGCAGGATAACCAGTGAAAGTTGACAGGCCGATAAGAATTCGTTTTCTCCGTCTGTTTTAATCTTTGACAACTGGTCATTTCTGCTATGAAGCAAAAACGGTTGATTCAGCGGGCGACGGATAAGCTGATGTTTGTCAGAAATTGATAAAAATAAAACGGACAAATCAAATGGTACATCTCAGTTTTTGGGAACGACAATCCTTTTTTAATGATATTGATATCGCCATCATTGGTAGCGGCATCGTAGGACTAACCACTGCGATCTATATCAAGCGGGCTCATCCTGCGCTTCGGGTCGTTATCTTTGAAAGGGGAACGTTGCCCGTTGGGGCAAGTACCCGTAATGCCGGTTTTGCCTGTTTTGGCAGCATGACGGAACTGCTCGATGACTTAGCCACAAAAGGGGAGGAGGAGGTTTTTAACTTAGTCGAAAGCCGATGGAAAGGACTGCTCAACCTCCGGCAGTTGATTGGTGACCAG
>JBFIJS010000157.1:0-7884 GCA_041600595.1 Saprospiraceae bacterium
CCGTACTTGTCGATCAGGTGCCGGATGGAGCTGTGCAGGTCGTAACCCGCAATGCCTTTCCGCGGGGCGTAAAGCGGAGAATGGTGATTGGTGCGTCCGGGGCTGCTGCCATAAAAATCATAGGTCATGACATTGATGTGGTCGAGCAACGGAACGACCTGATCCCAGTCAATTTGGGCGGCATGGGAGGCGCCGGCTCCGAAGTCAGCCGTCAGCCATATTTTTTTGCCAGTTTCGTCTTGTAAAATGTCAAAGGCGAAACGAATGCTTTGGAGCAGAAGCGTAAAATTTTCCCGGTCGTATGGCTGGCCGCCCTGTGCCTTGTACCCGGGGTATTCCCAGTCGATATCGACACCATCAATATTAAAAGTGCGAACCAGATCGGCACAGCTTTCTGCAAACCGCTGCCGTTTTTCTGCACTGGCAGCGATGATGGAAAAATTTTCGGACATCGTCCACCCACCAATGGAAACAAAAACCCGGACACCGTTTTGGTGGGCTTTATCGACCAGGGAAGTGTCTGGCACGTGCCAATGGGGTACGATCTCGTGATTTTTTCTGTAGTGCTTTTCGGCCAGCGGGCTGAGCTCTCCCAGCAGAATGGTCTTATCAGCGTAAGGATCAAAAAGGGAAATGGTGCCGTCCGGGTTTGGTTTGAGAAAGGCATAATTGACGACCGTATATTTACGATAGTCGATCGTTGACGGATTGACGAGCCGGCTGCGGTCATACCATTTCCAGCTGGGAAAAAATGCAACCACCTCCCGGCAAGGCTGGGCTTGCAGTTGGCTGCAAAATAACAGGAGAAAAAAAAGGTGGAGGAATTTCATCAATAGAAGTCAGAGGACAGGTTTTCCGAAAGGATGAGCAACCTGCCCCTGACCTTTCGGAAAACCTGATTACTCAACGAACAGGTTTCACTGTGTATCCTTCCTTACGCAATAATGCTACCACGCCCAACTCACCCCCAAGATGACCGGCGCCGACGGCAAAAAATGTAGGTTGGGCTCTCATCATTTCACCCATGACCGGTATCCAGTTTTTGTTGCGGGTGTTGAGGAGGAGGTCTTCGTATTCGGCGATACCTTCGTCGTTGCCCATCATTTGGACCATCCCCTGGATGTCCTGGTTTTTGTACAGATCAACCATTTTGGCAAAGTCTTCGTCACCGGCATCGGTGGATTTGATGCTCTCCACCAGCATCTGTGCCTGAGCTTCATAGGGAATGCTGTCGAAAACGCTCATTTGAAACTCCATACTCTCAAGACCGCCCATTTTTTTCTTGGTTTGTTTGGCTAAATCCATGATTTCCATTTCGTAGGAGAGCATATCGCCGGAGCTCATGGCAGTGGGCGACATATCGCCGGAAGCCATCACCGTCAGAAACATGGGTTTGATGCGTTCAAACATGAATAATGGTAAGCCGATGTTCTGGAAGTGTTCCTGTACCAGTTTGTAATCGTCGTCGCTCAGGAGGTCTCTCAGTGTTTTTCCATCTTCCATGAAAGCTTTCATGAGCAGGCCCAACTGGGCAGAGATGTCGGTCATATCTTCCATATTGATTTCAAAAGTGACCATTTCACTCCGGTCGATAAACGCTCTGGTGCTGTCGGTCAGGAAAAAGTCGTCTTTACCGATCAGGTGAATGGTACCATACAACCAGGAAGGAGACGTGAGTCCTTTGCCGGTTATCTCCCAGAGCAGTGAATTTTCTTCGGCATTGGGGGCATAAGTTTGATTGGGCCGGGCTGCCGCTGTATTCGTTTGTGCGAAAGGGCTGCAGGTGATGAGAAACGCCAGCAGTAAGGTCAAAAAATATTTCATGGCTTAGGTTTTTTACAAAGATAGGTGAACGATGATACTAAAACAGTTGGTCTTTAATTTCGCTACTGGAAAATACTAAGAGCAACTGGCTTGTGGTGTGAATTTGTAATCCAGGTCGTACGTAAAACGACGCAACCCCGGGGTACAGCCTTTCGACAAAAGCATTTTTTTTGCATAAATGCCGACGAAGAAAAAGTATAATTTTTACCCAAAATCACGCTTCGGGGCTGATATCTTTTACGGAAGAAGAACAACGAAACACAGGTTTGGATGCAGCCCGGGACAAATAGTACCCCGGCAGCCTCCCTGCACAGAGTGCAAACAATAGAAAATCTCATACCTGAATTTCTCCTGAGTTTGAAAATAAAGTAAATTGCCAAATACGCCGTGTAGAATGTTTACTGACAAAATGCGGATCAGGAAAACAACCAAATAAAGTACGACATGCGCTGATGGTAACGTTACTTTGCAACTGTTCAGCTAATGAAAATTCAAATGACAAAAAAACTTTTTTCCTTGTCCCTGCTGGCTGCAGCCTTTTTCTTTTTCACGGGTTGCAGTGACGATTATATTTTCCAGAAAGAAATAGAAATACAGGATGGCGAATGGCGATACAGTGATGTGCTGCCGTTCGAATTTGAGATAGAAGATGTGTCGAAAAAATACGACTTGCTGCTTGATGTGACCCACGCCGGAGATTATAGTTTTCAAAATTTATACGTTCAATTTCTCACCACCTATCCTTCCGGGGAGCAAAAAGAACAAGTCGTCAGCCTGGAACTGGCCAGTAAGTCGGGGATCTGGAACGGTGCCTGTAAGGGTAATTCCTGCACCGTGGAAATCCCCTTGCAGGTGAATGCGGCTTTCGAAGAGGCGGGGCGGCATAGTATTTCAATAGAGCAGTTCATGCGCAAAAATCCCCTGCGGGGAGTGGAGGCTATCGGTCTTAAAATAACTGCCAGGTTGGCGGAAGAGGGATAAACTTTACTGCCGGCACAGACCTTAAACCCATTCTTCACTAAATTCCAGCAACCTGCCCAACTCCAGAAAAGCCTCCTTCCATTCTTTGGAAACGTAAACCCACTTTCCGGCTTTATAGCCCTTGTTCATTTCATAATACAGATTCTGGATTTTCCAAAGTTCGGGGCGCAGGCCCAGGTCGATGAGCGAGGTAATGATACCATTGAGGGACCGGATATGACTGGCAGAGAGGTTTACCTTTTCCAACTCCGTAAAAATGCGTTCGCCGGCAGTCAGGCGAAGCCCTTCCGGGTTCATCAGTTTTACATCCCAGTGAAGGAATTCGCTGGCCAGTTCCTGTAGTTCGGAAACACTCATTTCGCCGCTGTTGAAAATGTGGGTTAGCTCGCGGTTGACAACAAACTGCACAATGTTTTTCCAGCCCTCCAGCACGGGGATATTGCTTTCCTGCAGGGCTACCATCAGTTGGTAATTGTCATTGTAATAATCCTTGATGACCGCTTCGACCGGTGGCAGGTTGCGATTGACAACCATCTGGAGGATTTTCCTTTTTTCATCTTTAGCCAAATCCTTAAAAGAGAAATGTTTGGGGCCGAACTCGTTGAGTAAGTTGACCAATTCGCCAATATCTGAACTTTTAAAAGCGGTAGAAATCTCAAAGTGGCTTCGGTTGAATTCTTCGCGGGGTTTCTCCAAAGTGATGGAGCCGATCATGTTGTGCTGGTCGAGGTAGAACACGGCGAAGCTGAAATGTTTTTTGGCAAAAGTCAGCCGCGAGGTAACTGTCGTTCGGCCGATCGTCAGGCGTCGGGTGCCGGCGGTAAACCGGTCAAAGACCTCGTTGTCGATCCAGTAGTGCAGGAATTGGGCCGACGGGCTGTAATCCCGGAAGAGGGAAGAGGCTGCGAAACGCATGCCCACTTTGACCATATTGGATTGGGCCGGTATGACATTATTGCGGTAACTGACGGCCCCGTTCAGGTTGATGTTGCTGGGGGCTTTGGCCAGTCGTTTTTCAAATTCTTCCCGGAAATCAGGGCCTTTCACATAGCGGGCATACTGCATGGCCCGAAGCGCATATTGTAAGACCTGATCTGTTTCGATACCGGAAATTTCATTAAAGAACCAGGCGCAACTCGTGTACATCAGCATGGCATGGCGTTGCATTTCCATTAGCCGGAGCAGCTTGATCGCTTCCCGGTCGGTTAGTTCCCGCTTGGCGTGTTTTTTCACAAAGGCCTTGGTGTTACTCCTTTTCCGGTTTAAAACGACGTTGATGTAGTCGTTTCTGGCTGCCCAGATGTCGTCGGACAGCTGCGCCCCTTCCGCCTCGAACAGAGCGATGAGTTCGTCCCGCAGCCAGTCGAGTGTTTCCCGGAGAGGTTGGCGCCAGGCCTGGTTCCAGTGAGGTTCGCCGCCTGTTTTACATCCACAATCGGTACGCCACCGTTCTACCCCATGGGCACAACTCCAGCTGCTGTTTTCGTGTATTTTGACTTCGTAGACGGGAGGATGTTTTTCCAGAAAGGCAGCGTAATTGGTGATTTCAAACCCCTGTTTTTCGATATAATCGATGCCCCAGGCCAAAGCCATTTCTCCGTGCCGGTGGTGGTGGCCGTAGCTTTCCCCGTCGGTGGCAATGTGAGAGAGCTGGACGGAGTCGTTGTCGTCGAGGACGCCAGTGATGCGGTTGGCAAAACGTTCGCCGCTGTCCAGCAACTTTTGGAACGCGACGTCTTTGGATACATTACCATCGTAAAAAAACAAGGAGATAGTACGGCCCGAGGGGAGGTTGCACAGGTAGGCCCGCCGGGGGTCAATGCTCTCGTTCAGAGGGATCCATTGCTCGTCACCTATTTTACGAAAGGCAGCGGCTTGCCTCGGTGCGAGAATCGTGAATTTTATTCCGTGTGCCGCCAATGCTTCCAGCGATGCCGTGTTGGCGGCCGTTTCGGCCAGCCACATCCCTTCCGGCTGGCGGCCAAAGCGCAGTACGAAATCGGCAATACCCCAGATGACCTGGGTCTCCTGATCTTTCGCATTGGCCAAAGGCATGATTATGTGGTTGTATACCTGGGCAATGGCGTTTCCGTGCCCGTTGAATCGTTCGCGGCTGAGACGGTCGGCTGTTTGAATTTTTTTGTAGGTGATGGGGTCCGCTTTTTCCATCCAGGACAGGAGCGTCGGCCCAAAGTTGAAGCTGATCTGTGCATAATTATTGACGATCTTCTTGATCTTATTTTGGCCATCCAGGATACGCGCTACGGCATTGGGAGCGTAACATTCGAAGTTGATCTTCTCGTTCCAATCGTGAAAAGGGGCAGCTCCTTCTTGTAACTCTACTGTTTCCAGCCAGGCATTCTCGCGGGGCGGCTGATAAAAATGACCATGTATGCAGACGTATTTGTTTGTGGGCATATCGACTTTAGATGAAATGAATGGAGTGAAATCCCGGTATTAACCGAAAACAAAAAATGGGCAATTTGGACTTTTGGCTGGACGTAGGGCTATGCGAAAGCAAAAGTAATATTCATGGGCACTTTCTGTTTGTTTACTTTTTTAAAATAACAAAAGGCAGCCACCCGTCAGGATTATTGACAGGTGGACTGGCCATTAACCAGTTTCGCTCCGAAGGGTCGAGCTGCCACTGGTTAATTTTTTAGCAAATTGTGTGCGGGCAGCATAATTTGTTAATCGGCTATGGAAAATTTTGCCGGCCTGCTATCTGCAAAACCGCCGGACACCATCCTCCGCCACAAGGTAATTCATTCTTTGGCAAACGCAGTCAATCCGTGCCCGGGATTTATGCCGTCAGCAGCCCCTTTACGACCAGCGCCACTTTGGAACTTGCCCGGTTCACAACATCAATTACGGATTCCAGCGTCGTTTCGGTTATTGCTTCGATGGGAAAACATTTATTGGAAACAACCGACACGACAAAGACTTTCAGCCCGGCGTGCCTGGCAACCAATACTTCGGGCACGGTGGACATGCCCACGACGTCGCCGCCAATACGGTGGAGAAAATTGTATTCGGCGGGTGTTTCAAGGTTTGGGCCGGGCAGGGAAACGTACACGCCGGTGTGGGCCCGGATGCCGTTTTTACCGGCTATCCCCATGGCCTGACTGATCATTTCCTGGTCATAAGTTTTTAGTAAATCCGGAAAACGAACGCCGAGCCGCTCATCGTTGGGGCCGCGCAGCGGATTGTCGGGCAACAGATTGATATGGTCTTTTATAAAAACGAGATCGCCCGCTTCGATGTCTGCGTTGGTACTGCCTGCCGCATTGGAAATGATGATGCGGTCGCAGCCCAGTGCTTTCATGACCCGCACCGGAAAGGTGACTTGCTGCATGGTGTAGCCTTCGTAATAATGAAAACGGCCTGCCATCGCCACAATAGGTGTTCCGGCCAAACTGCCAAAAATCAGCTTGCCCGCATGGCTTGCCACCGTAGAAACGGGAAAATGGGGAATGTCGGAGTAGTCGATACTAGCGGCTGTTTCTATTTCACCGGCTAACTGGCTGAGGCCGGTGCCCAGAATGATTCCGGTGGCAGGTTGAAAACCAGTTCTTGACCGGATGAATTCGAGGGCTTCCTGTAATTGGTCGTAGAGCATTTAGTAAAAAGTAAATAGTTGAAAAAAATCGTTTCGGCAGGACGCTGCCGGAACCAGTAAAAAAGCAGACCATGATCCTGCTGCCTTTCAGGAAAAATTTACCGGGAAAGTGAAAAAATAACGATCAGGGGTGTCAATCATTGGTGCCCTTGCATTCGTCATTGATCCCCAGTACATATTTTTCCACCACGCCGATTTCTACGGCGGTCTCTGCCCCTTGAAAACCATTGATCATATCATCTTTGAGCCGCATAGTGGCCAGTTTTGTCAATTGCCGGGCGACCGGGATATAGGACCAGTGCCATTTTTCTTCATTGTATCCATACGGCCGGTCGTCGCCTTTAGGGGAATAAGGCTGGCAAAACCCAAAGCGGGCGGCATTGGCGGTCATCCAGTCGTACACTTTCTTGCCTTTTCCCTGCTCAAAAGTGTAATTATCAAGATCATTTATATCGATGTCGGTGCCCCAATGATGACGGCTGGTGCCGGGCATGGAACTGTATTCCAGTATTTTTAAGGCCCTTGTTTTAGGGTCGGGGTATTTAATGGCGGCATTGGTGCCGTTTTCGATTTTCCGGGCCCCCGTCCATTTGGCTTCCCAGATGGACTTTTGCCGGTTAAAATTTCGGGTAGCGGAAATGATCTTCAAATCAATGCTGTCGGCTTTGGCAGCATTCCACATTTTTATAAAACTCTCGTAGGTCTCTTTTCTCAGAAAATAGGGGTCGCCGTCGGAATACTTTTTTTCCACAGGAACAAAATCAGGATGTTGTGCAGGATCAAACTGACCCATTAAATATTCCAGCGAAAACTCCATGGGCTGCCCGCCGGGTAAGGTGTCCAGCAGGTAAGGTCCCTCTTCCAGAGGCGGCACTTCGATTTCTGTGGCGGATGATTTTGAGGCAGCTACCTGTTTTTCCGGCTGTGCGTTTCCAATATTGCTGCAAGCGTAAGGAAGGATAATTGACAAAAAAAGAAAAGGTATATACTGTATTTTAATCGGGGCAAAACTGCATTTTAAAGAATTGACAGGCATAATTTTTTTATTATTTTTTCAATAAAAATTCAGGAGGAAATAAATTTAAAATGAAGTGGTTTTAGGTACCGTTTTTTTTAATCATTTTTTTTTGGATAAATGCCGATATAAGAAAGGCTGACACTTCCCTGAATGTCACATTTCGGAATCGGTATAGTTTGGCAAAATTCAATATTCAAATTCCATTTGCTCAAATGGATATCCGAATAAATACTTTTCCTTCACCAATTTTTCAACTTTTGCCGGCACTTTAGATTCCCAGCCGGTTTGCCCGTTTTTCAACAACTCCATAATTTCATTGGTGAAAATATGCAGCACATCAGGGTTATATTTTTCGACATCAACGACGATATTCTTCCATTGTTTTAATTGCTGGTTGATCATAAGGCGGATCAGGTACTGGATGCTGGCAAGTGTCTCACCG
>JBFIJS010000158.1:0-7851 GCA_041600595.1 Saprospiraceae bacterium
GAACTGGACTGGAACGTGCTGAACAGCCGGATCAATGCCAGCCGGCAACCTTCTTATATCGGTAAAGTACGGGAGGCCATCGGGCAGGAGGAAGTGCCCAACGTTCAGTTTGCCACCCGTGAGGCCGTAGAGTTTAGCTGCGAACTGCAGGGAAAAAACATCGTGGCCACTGTCATAGAAATTGATAAGTAACACGAACCGGTGCAACCGGCTACAAAAAAGATAAGGGGCTGGATAAAATGGTTGATCGAGTTGATAAGAGTTGATTTTGTTGATATTTAAAGAATCGTTTTCCAGTGTCTCAAATATCAACTTTATAAACCATCATCAACATTTATCAACTTATGATCCAGCCCCTTATTTTTTAAACAAGCTTCCGGTTAAGTGCCTCACATTTTTAAGACCCGGGGAACAAGCCTAAAGCAAGGGCACCAACGAGACTATGCTCAACTTTAGCCCTTTTGCGGATGCTTTTTAAAAATGGCGGTTAACGGCAACCCGCTTTGTAAAGACTATTTCCGGAGTGGATATTTTGATGAGGTAAATTCCATTTGCATAGCCGGACATATTCAGGTTTAAACGATTCTGACCAGCCTCAATATTTTGCTGAAAGATCCTTTCCCCGGTGGTGGAAATTATTTCCAACCGGCCTTTAGTATGCGCTGACTGTTGAAAATCTATCAATAAATAATCAGTTGCAGGATTGGGGAAAAGCGAGACTTCTTCTGCTCTGAATTCGGTCGTCGCATTCGGACTTTCGGTATGGAAAGCCCATACGTTACTGACACTTTCGCCACATTCATTAGCCGTCGTAATTCGCCAAAAATAGGCCTCACCTGCACTCAGCGGCGTACCCATTACGAAACTGTTCCCTGCTATAATCTGGTCAAAGACAACCGTATTGGAAAAGTCATTTTCATCTGTTGCTATTTCTATTATGTAAGCATCAGCGCCGTTTACTACCGACCACACAAAATTTATATCATTAGGAGACACCGTGCTATTGGCAGCGGGTTCGCTGACAGACAACACGGCTGCAGGTGCATCATTAGCCAAAATAAAAACAGTGGCAGTTTGGTTGTCCGTGCCGTCATCGGCAAGGATTTCCAACGGCTCTGCAATTCCGGCAGTGCCGGGCAGGTTCGTTACCGATACCGCCACCACGTCACCGGGCATAGCCAATGCACCGGGTATAAACTCAACCGTAGCATTCAGGTTGCTGGTATTGGCTGACAGCGTCACTCCGCTGGCGGCAAACCCGCTGCCGACCGTCATTTCAAAATCGACAGTTTCGCTGGTGCAAACGTTAAAGTTATCGTCTTCAAGGTACAGATACTGCTTGACCGCAGCGGGTAATTTTTCGATAACAAATAACCCGTACTGCATATCCGATAGTAAAATATTTCCCGAAGGGAGAAAAGGATAAACGCCCCAATTGCCAGCATACCAGGCAGCATCAGCATCCGGATAGGTGTCATATTCTGCTACCCGGATCGGATTCCGCGGATTGCTGACATCAAAAACCTGGAGCCCGTCGTAATAGTGCGAAACATACAGCAAGCCATCCCTGACGGCTACATTGTGAGGTATTTCATTACTCCTGAAACCGGGACTGAACAATTTGACCACTTTTAAATCGCTGGGGTCGGACACATCCACTACTTTCATCGGACTGCCGTGGGTTTCGTCGCACATAAAATAATGTATTCCGTCGGCGGCCATCCAGCCCGAGTGGTTGTAACCATCGCCCGGGTAGCCATCCATTGAACCCAATGCGACGGGGTTGTCAGGATCGGTGAAGTCAACCACCCACAACCCCTTATTGGCACAATTCATATAACCGATGTTATTTTCGATATAGGCATCGTGTACATAGGGCAGCGGGAACCCCGGCTTGGGGTAGTTGGCCAACAGAACCGGTGCGGCGGGATTGGAAATATCAAGGGCAGTGGTCGTGCTTCCTTTACCAACTATATACAGCCTCGCCTGAGAAGAGTCGATATACAGATTGTGAGAGGTAACCACAAACTCGTTAGAATTGTAAACCTGGATGGCCGTGTCGGGCAGCATCGACAAATCGATAATCTGCAAGGTGCTGCTTCCCTCGTCGGCCACACAGTACAGGTAATCCTGATAAACTTTCATATCCCGGTGAATGAGAAAGGTGCCCGCCGCATGACCGGCGATGCGCTGAATCTCCGTCGTGTTGCCGGGGTCGGTAACATCGAGGATATGAATGGCTTCCGTGGAACCAATGATCGCATATTCGCGGCCGTCCCTGGCGTAGCCCCATACGTCGTTGTAACGGCTGTTATAGGCGGTCGTTGGCACGAGGCTGTTGTCTTGCCAATTGGCCAGGCTGTTGGCCTGGAATTGAGCATGGACATTGGACACAGCAAAAAGAATGAAAATGGTGCAGTGTAATATTTGTTTCATAAGCTACTTCTGAAAATTTGCAGGATATAAGATCGTAATTACAACGGGATAATGGATATGGATGAAATGAGAACAAGTTGACTATCGCCTTTTGCAATGCTTTCGCTTGTCGCTCCAGATCTTTAACAGAAACCTGGGACTTCTAAACAAAGTCAATTTCCCATCCTGTCCCAGTAAAGGAAAGTATAAAAATAGTCAAAACATAAGGTAGCCGGTCAATAATTGGTCATAGCCCCTGTTTTTGCAAGCGTCTTGTCAAAATCAATCATCGTCCACTCCGGTCATTTCTCCCAACAGAAAACAGCCACAAGTTGATTAACAAGCAAAATAGACTTAAACAACTGTTTAACAGTATATTAAATAGTTGTTTTTTACTTAAATAGTAACAAATTCATTTTACAACCAACACATATTGTACCTCGTAAAAACGGACAGGCCCTTTATGTTTGCAGCCTGAAAAATAATTATAATCCTATGGTAGTATATTTTGTTCGACCATGAAGCATTAGGAGCCGGCTTCCTTTTTAACAAAAAACAACAAAGAGGTGCCAGCGATAAAAACGCTGGCACCTCCTATGAAAAAGGGATTGGCGCTCGCCAAACATTTACAATTATAGTCCCAACGCTGCGGGGTTCATTCCCATGTTGGAAAATCCGCCGTCGTGATACAGGTTTTGCATCGTTACCATTCTCGACAAATCGGAAAACAGAAAAACGCAATAGTCCGCACACGCCTCGGCCGAGGCATTCCCCAGTGGCGACATTTTATCCGCGTAGTCAAAAAATTCTTTGAAACCTTTTACCCCGCTGCCGGCAGTCGTCCAGGTTGGCGATTGAGACACCGTATTGACCCTGACTTTGTTTTTTGTTCCAAAATGGAAACCAAAGCTGCGGGCAAAACTTTCCAGCAGGGCTTTGGATTCAGCCATTTCGTTGTAGTCGGGAAAGGTACGCTGGGCAGCGATATAGGTTAGTGCTGCAATGCTGCCCCATTCGTTCATCTGGTCGTTTTTATAAAGTGACTGCATGACCCGGTGAAAAGAAATGGCACTGATATCAAAAGTTTTCTGCATCCAGTCGTATTTGATATTCGTGTACTCCCGGTTTTTCCGAACGTTGAGCGACATGCCTATAGAGTGCAGAACAAAGTCTATTTTTCCACCAAAGTGCTCGATCGACTGCTGAAAAAGGCTCTGAATATCTTCATCGGACGTGGCATCTGCGGGAATGATCGGTGCGTTTATTTTTTCCCCTAACTCGTTTATTTTTCCAAAACGCAAAGCAACGGGTGCATTGGTCAGCACTATTTTAGCGCCTTCCTCGTGGCAGCGTTCGGCTACTTTCCAGGCGATAGACTGGTCGTCAAGAGCTCCAAAGATGACTCCGTTTTTTCCTTGTAATAAATTGTTTGCCATAAGTATTGTCTGAAAGTGGCTATTGGTTATTGGCTGTCGAATCGGGCTGGCCCAACCAACCGTCAACAGCCGATAATCAACAGCGATAATTGATTTACAGGTGCAAAGGAAGGGAAAAGTTTTGAGTTTGCCTTTTCGCGGGGTACCCAAATATCCTGTTTATGCTTTATTTTGCTCCATGCAAAACCTCTACCTCACCAATCGCTTTTTTATACTGTTTGGCAGTCTGGCCGTGGTCTTTGCTTTGTCTTACTTTGTACCCCTGCTTTTCCCGGTATCGATTGGTCTTTTTCTGGTCGCAGTTGGTATCGTAGTGCTGGACGCCGGGTTCTTGTTTTCAAAAAATATTTCGTTGGAGGCTCACCGAAGGTTGCCGAAGCTGTTGTCATTGGGCGATGCCAACCGGATACTGATAGTTATCGAAAATAATTCGGCCCGGGCCCTTCACCTGACGGTCATTGATGAATTGCCCGTCCAATTCCAGGAAAGAGATTTTTCCATGACCTGCGAGTTGCTTCCGGGAGCGGGACAAACATTGAGCTACGAACTCAGGCCAGTCAATCGCGGTGAATATGAATTTGGCCTCATCAATATTTTTGCTGCGACTCTTTTCAATTTGGTGGAAAGGCGCTTCCGGTTCGGAGAGCCCCGGTCGGTCCCCGTTTATCCCTCTGTTTTACAAATGAAACAGTACGAGATGCTTGCCTTCAACCGGCTGACTTCCCGGGATGGTATCCGAAAAATCCGCCGCATTGGTCACAGCTACGAATTCGACCAGATAAAAAACTACGTTCGCGGGGATGATTACCGGAGTATCAACTGGAAAGCCACGGGCCGTTTCAACAAATTAATGGTCAATCAGTACGAGGACGAACGGTCGCAGCAGGTGTATTGCCTGATCGATAAAAGCCGGGCCATGAAAATGCCTTTCAATGGCCTCTCCCTGCTGGATTACGCGATCAATACCAGCTTGTCTTTCTCCAATATTGTTTTAAAAAAATACGACCGGGCCGGCCTGATCACTTTTTCTGACAAGATCGGCGCAACGGTAAAAGCGGATAAAAAAGCGACTCAATTAAATAAAATACTGCATGCCTTGTACAAGGAAAAAGACCGGCCGGTGGAAGCCAACTACGAACTACTCTACCACATTGCCCGGAAATTGATCAATGGACGCAGCCTGATTCTCTTGTTTACCAATTTTGAAAGTATGTATGCCCTCGACCGGGTGTTGCCCCTGCTGCGCCGAATTCATAAATTCCACCTGCTGATTGTCGTGTTTTTTGAGAACACAGAAATTGAGCAGTTCGTCCAAAGTGAGGTGACGAGCGTTCAAGGCATTTACACCAATACCGTTGCCCGAAAATTTCTGGCTGAAAAACGGGCCATGGCACAGAAGCTCAAACAACATGGCATCCAATCCATTCTTACCCGTCCAGAGGACCTGTCCATGAACACCATCAATAAGTATCTGGAACTAAAATCAAGAGGCATGATCTGACGTTCGCCCCTGCTTACACTGTTATTTATCCGAAGTAGCGCATAAGGTAGGAAATGATACTATAGACATTCTCCCGGGCATAGGTAGCAGTGGCTTTGTCAGTCAGGTATTCGTCGGATTCCGTGAGGTTCATGGTGGCGATAAATATAAAATTCGAAACCAGAGAGATAAATATGATGCGACGTTCGGAGTATGGGATGTTGTATTTTCTGAAATACTTCAACAAATATTTACTGATATAGATAGCCATTTGCCGCACATTATCGGCGCGTACCTGCTCGGTATAAATTTCATTGGTTTTCAGAATAGAACTGTAATACTGGCGCAGGCTGCGGTGGGCCAGTTTCATTGCAAGGTTGTATCGACCGGCCATGATAGCGCCGTCAATTCTTGCAAGATCTTTATTCAGTCGTTCAGTATTCCAGAGATAAGCCATTGTAATTATTTGGTCTCAGACCCGTAAAGTTGTTTTCGTTTCACAAATATATTTTCAATAACGATGCAAAACCTAAAATGTCAATAGATACTTAGGTTTTTTTTCATAAAAAAGCCTTGAAGCGACTTTTTATGAACTCCGCCCCTTATTTCTTCTGTAAAAATGTAACCAAAAGTAAAAACCCTGCCGTCCAAGTTCCCGACAAATGTTATCAACCACATCTATAACCGGATGGGAGTTATGTTGGATACTACAACCATTTCCACCAAATTATAAAACATCATGGAAGAACTAATTGGACTCGTAGCCGTGGCAGGAAGCATCTCTACGGTCGCATTCATCGCCTATCTTTTTATCAATTCCCGGCACAAAGTAAGAATGGCATTAATCCAACACGGCCAGGAAGCCTCTATTTTCAGAGAAAAACAAAGCGGTACCTCAGGACTTAAATATGGCTTATTGATGGTGGGCATCGGGCTTGGCATCCTGGCCGGAATGATGATTGAAAGTATCGTCGGAACCGACTCTCCGGTACCGCATTTTTCAATGATGCTGATCCTCGGTGGCGCCGGCTTGATCGTTTATTATTTAATCAGTAAGAAGCAGGAGGAAGACATCGTTCGTTAAAAGTTCTCAATTACATCAATCACAGATTTTCAAAAAAAAATGCACGCCGGTAATTACCGGTGTGCATTTTTTTTGAAATCAAATTGTTTTGGAACCAGACTACTCCGGCTCGAAGCCAAGTACAATATTGAAGGTAGCCAAATCGGACAGTGTGCTTCCTTCCTTGTCGAACCCGATTCCGTAATCGAAACCAAGTACACCAAACATCGGCAGGAATACCCGAAGACCGCCACCCACCGAACGCTTCATGTCAAACGGGTTGAAATCCCGGCTTCTGCGCCAGGTATTTCCACCCTGGGCAAAGGCATGAACGTAGATCGTTGAGCTGGGGTTTAGCGACAATGGGTATCTTAGCTCCAGCGTGATTTTCTCGTAAAGCGGTGTTGCCGCCACCCGTCCGGTAGGTGAAATATTGTTGTCAAAATCTTCCGGATCATAACCTCTCATAGAGATGATTTCCAACCCGGTAAAGAAGCCGAATTGCTGGTTATTCAAACCGTCACCCCCCAATTGGAACCTCTCAAATGGCGTGATACCAATGTCATTATTATAAGAACCGATGAAGCCAAAACGGGCAGATGCCTTCACCACCAATTTGCCAACAAGTGTCTGATACCAATCGGCGCTGACTTTCCACTTGTGGTACTCCAGAAAATTGAAGCGGTCTTCAGGTGGCAATTCCCGATAGTCTTTTTTGCTAAATAAAGAATAAGGCGGTGTCATCTGTAAAGACAACGAAACCCTTGATCCCTCTTGTGGGAATATCGGATTGTTGATCGTACTCCGGGCAATGGTCTGTGTCACGCTGAAGTTGCGGAAATTTCCATCAGAAACCGTTTCTCCCCGATCCGTAACGAACAAGGTAGAGCTACTCGTGCTGAGGTAGTTATTCAGATCGATGTTCTGAATATTCAAAGCGGCAGAATAAACAAAGTTGTCGTCGGGGAATTTCAGTCTTGTTCCGAGACTGACAGTAACGCCCATGTTAACCAAACTACCAAACCTTTCACTGTTTTTGTCGAATCCGTTAGTCAAGCGGGAAAGGAAGGTAGCAACGGTCAGGGAGTTAGGTTTTTTGCCACCCAGCCAGGGTTCGGTGAAAGACATATTATAAGACTGGAAAAAACGGCCGTTCGTCTGAGCCCTCAGGGACAGCCGCTGACCATCCCCCTGCGGCAGAGGACTCCAGGTGTTTCTATCCCAAATATTCCGGGCCGAAAAATTATTGAAAGCGACACCCAGGGTACCAATAACTCCGCGACCGCGACCTCCCCAGCCAGCCGAGAGTTCCAATTGGTCGGAAGGTTTTTCCTCCACCGTGTATTCAATATCCACGGTTCCGCGCTGCGCATTTACAGGCGTATTGATGCCTAAACTTTCCGGATTAAAATAGCCCAGGTTGATGATTTCCCGCTGAGAACGAATGATATCCGAGC
>JBFIJS010000159.1:0-7844 GCA_041600595.1 Saprospiraceae bacterium
AAGGCTGCCAACCTCAAGAGCAAGCTGGCCAGGCACATCGCCGGCCTGTAATCTGCCGTCAGGGCAAAACGAAAATATAAAGGGCACCCTTTGCTGAGGGGTGCCCTTTTTCTCGTTTATCTCATCGGTAGTGTCCGTGTGCACTGCGACCAGGTCTTTCCACAACGCTCAAAAAGAAGAGGCATTAGCAGTACGAATCACCACAACCTATGAGTGCCGGTTTAGCCGGACAAAAAGACACATCTCTCAAAGCCGCTTCCCCACCCCCATACCGATCGTCCAGGTATCGTACGCTTTCAGCCGGGTATCATAACAAAAAGTGGGGAAAATATCCCAATGACCCGGCAAGCTAAACTCATATTCAATTCCGTAACGGATAACCGAATAGTCCCGGTCTTTCTCATGTTCGAAGCCCGGACCAGCCTGTAAAATCAACCCTTTCCATGGATTGTACAGCAACTCCAGCGTGGTGACGATGGGATACTCCCGTTCAATCAGATTTTCATGTTCGGAGGCAACCACAAACGATTCCACTTCGATGTCATTGTGGTTGCCGAGTCCCCATTTTTCATTGAACCAGTACTCAATATCCACCCCCCAGGAAGGGATAAACATGCGTTCCGGTTTTTCCCCTGAAGGGATGGACGTATGCCCGATCAATACCGCTACGCGGAAATGCGGGAAGGGCTCATGATCCGCCTCGTGAGAAACGGCTGGGTGATGTTGTGCGTGGGAGGTCGCCGTCAAAAATGATAAAACAAAGGCAAGAAGTATGACAACTCTCATGGCAAAAATTTTAAATCCCTTCAGCAAATTATTTTCAAATAAATGCAGCGCAACCGCTGTTTCGTTTTTGCTTTTGGCAAAACCGGAAAGACTGCTGTAAAAATGTAGTTGGGAGATAGAATGAAAGGAAATTTGCTGCAAGGGGCTTTTTTTTAAGAGCCAATGTGGAAAATACCCCACCGCCATTCAATGATGTTTATCACATAGTCAGATAATTTACATCAAAATACAGCACCTACCTGCGCCCGGCCTACATGCACCACCTGCGCGCCCCCCGTTTTCCGCCCTTCATAGGTGATCCCCAGGCGAATATTTTTCGCCACCTGCCGGTCGAGCGTCAGGTTCCACAAATAGTTTTTTCCATTCTGCAGGCCCTGCAAAAAAGCAAACCCGACCGGCGAATTGGCCTCCCCTTCAAAAGCAATATTGACCAGAGAGAACTCGGAGCGGATACTCGTTGCCGAACTTTGATTGAACACCATTTCCCATTTCAGATCATTGGTTCTGGCGTTTTCACCAGCCGTACCCGTTTCGTTTTCGGAGCTCTTGTAGCGCCATGTGACTGCCGTCCGGAAGTTGTTGGATGGTTGGAAAGTAAGCTGCGGTTTAGCCTCCAAAGAGCGGATGAAGTAGCGGCGGTTCTCGAAAAGTTCCGAGCCTTGTTCGTCCGTTGCAAGGGTGAGGGAAGTCTGGAAACTGAGGCTGCGGGTCACATTCCAACGGCCTTTGAGAAACTGCTGTTGCTGCCGGCGACTTTCAAAACCACTCGTTTGCACAAATTTATTTTGGTTGTCCGACTGACCCAGTTGTATGTCAAATTTGGGATCGGAGCGATTGAAAAACAACGTGTTATACACCGAGGAGCGGGTAGCCACGAGCGCCGTGTCTACCACATCGAGCTGGAAGGGATTCCAGGCGCTGACATTTTCGGCATCCCGGACTTTGCGGGTAATCTGTAAACTGCTTTGGGTGGAAAATTTGCTCAGAAACTTTCTGACCCCGTCTTTATTGAACCAGACTGCCCGCGGCTCGAGGCGCAGACTTTGGTTGAAAGTCACGTTGTTGGTACGGATAAAATCATCGGTAAAAACATTCACCCGGACGGCATTGGCCACATCCTGAAATGGAGCGATTTCCACCTCGTCCAATTGCACCTGACCGTCGCCGTTGCGGTCAGTCCATTGGTGAGTGCCTTCCCCGGGCTGCACCTGCAGGTAGGTGATCTCGATCTTACGCTCCTGCCCGCTCCCGATCTCATAACTTGTCGTCGATTGCAACACCCCCCGCAGCAGGTTGAAGTTTTGGTTAATGCGCCCCAGGTAAGTATCGGACGGGTCGAGGTTGGTGAGTTCCTCATCCTGAATGGCCAGTTTCCGATAGGTAAAATTCCAGCTCAGGCGGGAATTCCGGCTTTGCACCCAATTGCCCTGCAGGTTGAATTCATCGGCGATGGTAGACTGCGAAAAGCGGCTCCCCGTTGGTGCATAGTCCAACCGGCGCTGGTAGCTGGTTTTGAAACCGAACTTATCATTTTCAGGGCTTTCCAGGTATGCCCTGGCAATGTCGTAGTAAAAACTCGCCTGGTTGAGGGTGTCTGTTTCATTGATCAGCCGGGTAAACCGACTGTTGCGTTCGCGCTCGCCGTACACGCCCACACGCCAGTAGCGGCTGCCGGTACTGTCGCGGAAAACAGGAACAGTCACATTGAATTTCGGACGGAAAAATTCGCTTTGTTCCCCTCCTTCGGCACGGCTTTTTGCCGAGGTCAAAATATCTCCCTGAACCCAGATGTCGTAACCATTTTGCTGAAAACTGTATTTCCCAAAATGCCGGTTACCGGTATAAATACTATCCTGAAAAAAACCACCGTACTTGTATTGCAAACTACCAGCAGCCGGACTGCGCAAGGTAAACCCTGCGCTGGCCAGTTGTTCATCGGCCGGGCGGGCTTTGATGCCCACATCGTTAACGCCGTTGTTCACGTTCCAATCGCGGGTAAATTCCGCAGGCCGGTAAGGGTTCAACTCTTTGAATCGCTCCTGCGTAAACTCATAATCTCCTTCCAGAGTCAGCTCCCACGGTTGGCTGCGCTGCTGTGAAGACCGGATATTGCCGGTATTGCCCACCACCTTTTCACCAAACTCCAGGACGTGCCGGATGCCGGCGGTTGCCGCCACCCCCGTGTTGTCCCCATCGTCCAGGTTGGATAACCGGTTGACATCAAAATTGCTGAGGGCCACTTCCGCCCGGACATTGGTTTTTTTACCGGGGGAAAATTCGACACCGGTGGTGTACAACTGCAACTGATTGGGAGCGATCAGGCGGCGCACCGGTTCGAAGTTGCCACGTAGCTGGCCGGTGGCAGGGTCCGGCCCCACCCATTTGAAAACCCGGCCATTGGCGGGGGTCTCCGTGTCCTGCACATAATGGCCATTCCCAGGGCCAACCTGAGCAAAACTGGCCGTATAAAGCGCCTTCTCCGGGTCATTGCTAAAGACCAAAATCTGGTCAAAAAACGCCATACCGACCATCGTGTCCTGCAGTTCGTACAACACCCGGAAAGCGCTGTATTCTTCCACCGTGTCAATGCTGTTGAGGATCACGTCCCCGTCGCCGGCGAGCTGGAGTGCCTCCAGTTCGGTTTGAGAAAACTCATCATCAATGGGCTGCCGGCCATCCTGTTCGGAATAGGTGTGCAGATAGAGGCGAAGTTTTTTATTTGTCCACTGACTATTCAGGGCATACAGGGATCGCTGGTAGTTCTGCACGTTATAATCAAATTCCACCACGATACGGCTGTCTTTGGTGATGAGTCGGCGGTTGGTAAAAGTAATGTGTCCGGCGTTGTAGTCGATCACATAATCGGCATCGAGGCCCCGGGTCATGAGCTGGCCATCAACTACGACCTTCTCCGTTCCCGAAAGTACGATAATGAACCGTTCGCCCTCTGCCCCTTCCAGCCGGTAGGGTCCCTGGTTGCCTTCCTGGGCGGCCAGGGTGTTGCGGGCAAATTTCCCCCTGGCAGCTGCCACGCTGAATTTGGTGTCCAGCATCCCCATATTTTTTCTTTCCCCTCCCGTTCTCTGCGGACCGGAAACAGACCACTGCCGGCTGAAGGTAGCACCCTGGAGTTTTTTAAAATAATTCATGAAATAACTATCGGGGCGTCCGAGCTCATAATCCCCGGCGATCAGCACGTTCTCATCCTTTTTTATCTGGATAAATATTTTGTCAAATTCCCGCAACTGTTGCGTATTGCCTTCCGGCTGAATGGGGATGCTGTTGTCGGTTATGGCCGCTAAAATTTCGAGGTCGCCCAACTGTCCCGCCATTTGCAGGTTGAACTGGCTGTTCAAAACCAGGTTTTGGTTATTTCCAAAAGAAAGACCTCTGGTGTAATTACCATTATAATCCAACCCCTTTTGTGGCAACAGTGGTCGCTCCTGATCGGCATAAGGATCGTAGGGCACACCGATGAGAAAATCCCTTTTATTTTTATATAAAATGGCGGAATCGAGGCGGGCATAGGGTGCCGACAGGTCAAAAGGTAAAACCCTGTATCGCAGGGCGACCCGGTCGTATCGTTGCTTGAGGATGCTGTCAAAGAGGATACGGTTGTTAGCTATCACATAGTTTTCCGGGGAAATGACGCTGCCTGTCCGCAGGTCTTTTACTTCCACGGATTGCGGGATAATGATCAGACTGTCAATAAGTTGTGGCACACCGAGTACAGGGATGGTCTTGCTGCGCAGGTTGGATATTTGCGCAGCCGCCAGGAGGGGCAGTAAAACCAACAGAAAGGTGTACAGGGTTCTTATCATGCAATTGTACCGTAGAATGATCGCGTATTTAACGCAAATAAAGGCGGTTTATGACCTTTCTCTTCACATTGGTGGTCAGTGAGCGAACAGAACGCTCCATCATACGAAGGGTTTTATCCACCAAAGAACTGTTTTGAATTTTTAATATTTGATTAAAAAAACAGGTATTATTGCTTGTTTCCACTCACTGCTCAATCACACCTGCCTCGGAGACGACCCTATTCTATCCTGTTATTTTAACCAAACCTTCAATCAAATGAAAAAATCTATCCAACCCTTTTTACTGCTGATCATCATCGCCTTCTGCTCCTTGCTTTCTGCCCAAACTATTGTCTGGCAACCAAAACTCCCTTTTTCTAATTTTTAAAAATGGCCGGGCGAAAAACAATAAAAACAAATGGCTGCGCCGACTGGTGGCCCTGATGGCAAACGTTTTCTTTCTGATGAATGTCCATGGAATAAAAAGGAAGGGTTCATCTCTTGTATGTCGAAGCAAAATGGCCAGTACCGCCTGTTCACGATTTCCCCGGATGGCGGATCGGCCCTACGGCTGTTCCCCGGCGAAACGCTGGCCGAAAGCTACCATTCCTGGTCGCCCGGTGGCGAGTGGCTGGACGGGGAGGGCAATTACAATATTTATCTGAAGGATAGAAAGGGGAAAACAAGCATACGCCTGACGAAGAGCGATAAGTTGGAACAGGCTCCGGTGTTTGTGCTGAAATGATGCTTTTTGAAACATAAGGTTGGGAAGTTTTCCGTCGAAACCGATATCAGCATCCGACGGAAAACTGTCCCTATTCATTTTGCAGGCCGCCCGGCCCGCGTAGATTTTACGCCTGCATCCGCTCAGCCATCATCTCTGCATAGGTGGCATAGTTCAATTTGGCAGGAGAGGAAATGTAGAACAAGGTGCCCGGTGTTTCACTTTTAATCTTTAATTCGCTGGCATCCCTGACAATGACAAAATCATCGTTTTTGACCGCCTCACCATTGATGGAAAACTGCCCGTCGATCACATAAAGAGAATAAATCTGATCGGGTGAAATATTTTCGGATATATCAATTTTCTCAAATTCCAGCCGCTTTATTTCAATGCCTTTTGCGTCCAGTTTGAATGGCGATTTCTCACCAATATAAGTCCGCACGGCAACGCCATTTTCCTCAGTGACGGGCAGGTCGTCCTTTTTATAATCATTGTAGGAAGCAGGCTGCTCCATGGTCACACCCAAATTGGGGTCCACCCAAATCTGGAACATGGCCGAGTCTTTCGCCATAAATTCCGCATGGCTGATACCGTTGCCCGCCCGGATGATCTGCGCATCGCCCGCATCCAGCGGACGCCATTCTTTCAGTTGGGTATCAAAGTGCCGGATCTGTCCTTTCAGTACAAACGACATGATTTCGAACCCCTGATGCGGATGCAGACCAATGGTGCTGTCCACATTGGCTTCAGCGTAAGCCCAGTAAAACAGGTTGGAATAAGGACGGATAAAACCGCCTTCCCGGGGGAAGCCGATCGGTTTGTTTTCGACGATCTCGCCGCCGTTGAAGGCACCACGTGCCTGGCGCTCTTTAGGAATTACTTGTACGGACATGATATTTATTTTTTAGGAGAAACAGTTCGATGGTTAAAATGGTTGTATAGCAGTTATCCGGCTGATCCGTCCGGTCAATTCATCAGGAAAAAAGGGATAAACACCCAATCTGCCTGTCATTTGTTTTACTTTTGTAAAAAAAAACAAGCAACCATCCAACTCCAGCCAACATATCGATCCTTCGTTTCCGGCCTGCTCGCCCTGGTATTGCTCGGCGTTGCAACCCTGAAAGAAGTACATCACCTGTTGGACCACCACCACGAGGTAGCCCATTGCGACAGCAACGGTTCAGAAACACATCTGCACAGTGAGGAGTACGCACCGGTAGATTGTCTCCTTTGTTTTTTTCATTTTTCCCCTTCGGAAATAAGCCACTCCGGGATCAGCTTAAGGTCCTTCCAGGCAAACTTCAAACGTCCTTCTTTTGTCTATAAAAACCCCATCCAGAAACGCTCCCACCTCTCCGCCTGTGTGCGCGGCCCGCCGGCATTGATTCACTGAGCCAATAAGATAAGTCCCTATTTTTCAGCCTTTTCGGTTCAAGACAGACACACTGTACCGGCACCCCGCTGTTGGTTGGCACTTCCTGCCTTCCAGTTTGCGTAGTCCGGCAATAAGGTATTCGTTAGGCTTTAACCGGAAAACAGCACCATACAAATGCATTTGCCCAAAAAATACTATTGGTTACTCTGCGTCCTGGGATTGTGGCCGTTGCTGGCCTTGCCTCAGAAATGCGATGCAACGCTCTGTGGCACAGTGACGGATGCCGAATCCTTGTCTCCCATCCCTTTTGCGGAGGTCGTCATCCAGGAAAAAAATCTGGGTGTCGTGACGGACGAAACCGGTAAATTTCATTTCCACAACCTGTGCGAAGGCACGTATACCATCGTCAGTCAACACATTGGCTGCCCGCACATAGCCAAGGAAGTTTTTATTAAAGGCAATGTAGAAGTGGACTTTGCCCTCCACCACGAAGGACTTCATTTGGAAGAAATCGTGGTCCGGGAAAAATCCCTCACTCCCGTATCGGTGCAAACGGAACGGTCCCTGGCCGGGGTCCGGCTCGATGCGCTGAAAGGGGCTACCCTCGGCGACGCCCTGCAAAACCTGCCCGGTGTGACGACCCTCCGTACCGGCTCTTCAATTGTCAAACCGGTGATTCGGGGGCTACACTCCAACCGGGTGCTGGTACTCAACAACGAGGTACGGCAGGAAGGCCAGCAATGGGGACTCGACCACGGACCGGAAATCGACCCTTACATCGCCGATGAGGTCAAGGTTGTGATGGGTGCAAACAGTGTCCGCTACGGTGCCGATGCCCTCGGCGGGGTCGTGCTGGTCAATCCCAGACCCCTGCGGGAAAAACCGGGATACAATGGCGAGGTAAATCTGGCCGGCTTCAGCAATGGCCGGACAGGAGTTGTTTCGGCCCAACTGGATGGTAATACCCCCCTGCCCGACTCGGCGTCCAGCTTCAGCTACCGCCTGCAAGGAACTCTCAAAAGAGGCGGCAACCGGCATACACCGGACTATTTCCTGGAAAACACCGGCCTGAAAGAACGCAACGTTTCGGCAGCCATGGGCCTTCAAAACAACCGCTTCGGTGCAGAGGTCTTTTACAGTCTCTTCTTCACCGACCTGG
>JBFIJS010000160.1:0-7838 GCA_041600595.1 Saprospiraceae bacterium
CTTTCCAATTAAAAACTGGTGGTTTTGAGCTTCATCACGGGTCAGCTTTTACAGAACATGAAAACATACCTCATCCCCCGGGGATGTTAAGTTCCGGGGAGGTTTTTAAAATTCAAGCACCAGCGCAAATTCAAACTTAAAACATCCTTGCCCCGGGCCAAGGATGTTTGGTTTTTTGGTTTTTATTTTAATAAAAACCAAATTCATTGGAAATTAACAGCCCTGCCCTCATCCCCCTGTGGACCACGCCGCTGCGGGCTGAGTGGCCGATCGTTTTTCCGGCCTGCTTTCCCGGTTCATTTTTAGAAGCGATTTTTACCACAGGGTACTTATCTTGCCCGCATTTCTTAAAAAATTATATCATCTAACATAGATTTTGTAAAAATACTCTAAGCGAACATGATCAACCTTTGCAAACAGATTGCCGCTTCCAAATGGTTTAACAACACTGTCATTATTGCCATTTTGATGGCCGGCGTTGTGGTCGGGATAGAGACCTACGAGGAGAAAATGCAAGCATGGCTACCCTTTCTGCACACCATCGACTGGATAATATTGTGGATATTCACGATCGAGGCCGGCATCAAAATACTGGCACATGGCAATAAACCCTGGCGCTATTTTCAGGATCCCTGGAATGTGTTCGACTTTCTGATCGTCGCTATCTGCTGGATGCCGATTTTCCTGCCCAGTATGCATACGGGTTTTGTGGCGGCGTTCCGGCTGGCCCGTATCCTGCGGGTATTTCGGTTGGTACATGCCCTGCCTCAGTTGAAACTGTTGGTGGATGCCATGCTGAAGAGCATCCCTTCGATGGGTTATGTCGGTATGTTTTTACTCCTGTTGTTTTACATTTATGGCGTCATGGGAGTATTTGTTTTTGGAAAAAATGACCCCGTTCACTTTGGCGACCTGACAACTTCCATCGTCACTTTGTTTCAGATCACGACTTTGGAGGGCTGGGCCGACATTATGTTTGTCAATGTGCACGGTTGCGACGACCCGGTTTACGGGTCAGAAGATGGCTGCCCGGAACCACACGCTTATGGAGTCTGGGCATTGGTTTATTTTGTTTCTTTCGTGCTGATCGGCACCATGATCATCCTCAACCTGTTTATCGGCGTCATCATGAACAGCATGGATGAAGTGCGCAACGAACAGCTCCTGGAAGAAAAACTGAACCGACCCGACGGTACCCTGCCGAAATTGGATACGGAGATCGAGAGCATTCAGGCTCAGATGGACGAAGTCAAAGAACGTCTGGAGTTCATCTCTTTCCGGTTGAAAAATAAGCAATGAAAAGTCGGCCGAAAACCGATGGTTTGGTTTTGGCCCGGCCTTCGCTGTTTTGTACTGTGCTGAAAAAAGTCTTCCGGAGCCCTTTTCAAAACAACTGCTTATATTGGCGACTTATTAACCACTCATGGTCAACAGATTACCCATTCTTTTTTTTCTCTTCCTGTGCATGGTGACGGTTGGATCTGCCCAGCCGCAAGTAGAACACATACACCACTGGTCGTATAAGGAAGGACTGTCGGACCGAACGGCCTGGCATACAACCATTGATTCGAAGGGTTTTCTGTGGATTGCAACCGGCAATGGTCTGAACCGTTACCTGGGCAATGGGTTCGAAATTTTTGATAACAACCCTTACTCCAGACGACAGATTTATGAAAACAACATTCAACAGGTACACGAAATAAACGGTCACCAACTGGTGTTGCTGAACAACCGGAAAGAGCATTTCTTTGAAGTATTCAACCTCAGCAGTTTTACCAGCACAACCGTTCAGCTCTCCGAAGAAAATGGACTGTCCGGCACTTTCAAAGCCGTTTATGTGGAGGAGTTGGGCCATGTTTATGCACTGACGGAGGAGGGGGCCAGTTTTGGCTTGTTTAAAATGAACTCAAATAATGTTTTTGAGGAAATCGGTTCATTCACTTTTCGAGGCAAGAAAAAGGCCGGGGAAACGAGTTTTATCAGAACCAGAGACGGAAAGTTCTGGGTAATCGACAGCGAAAACGGATTGACCGGTTTTTCCCCCGCCAGCCATGCTATCCAACACTTTGGGCTACAGGAAATCGACCAGCTGACCTCCCCGTCCCAATCGTCCTATTTCACCTTTGTTTTACACGAAGATGCCAGTGGTATTCTCTGGGTAGCCTTTCCTTTCAGAAATGGCCTGCTGCAATTGTTACCCGGTGCGGGGCAATTGCACCCGGCATTGGGTTTTCCCACCGACGAGCTGTACAGTAAGGCTTGGGAAGACGAGCAGGGCCAGCTGCTGTTTGGTGCATTTTTGAATTACGGACTGTTGAAAAACATCTTCTTTGTGGGGAATGACCGGCAACCCATCGAGGCAAAATGGATCCTGGAGCAGGACAACAAGATCAACCATATCTACGGAAAAGATTTTACCAAAAGCATGTTTATCAGTACGCACGTTGGTGTTTATCATTTAAAAATGAAAGACAATCCGATCCGTTGGTTGTTGGCCGACCGGCAGCTATCGGACGGAGAGTGGAGCGACGGTATCAGCATCCGCAGCATCACCGGTGACGGGGAAGGGAACATTTACATCGCCCGGGAATTGAAAGCCTGGTACAGGTACAACCTGGCTACCCGGCGGCTCGACACCATACAGGTGACCGATAAACAGGGCAAGCCAATCAGCATGTGGTGCAACAGCAATGTCGTTTACGACCCTGCCGGTTTTTTGTGGGGTGGCAGTTGTGCCGGAGACCGCAGCGGTTTGTTGCACCGATACCGGCTGAAAGATGGAGTCACGAGCACCTTTCCCATTCCCAACAAGGTCATCAGCCATATTTTGCGTTTGGAAAATGGCGAACTGCTGTTGGCCAGCGGCGCCGAAGATGCCGACGGGCTTCTACTTTTTTTCGATCCTGCGAAAGAGATATTCACCCCGTACACCAACATCGACGGGTCCAATCCGCTGGTGGGGCGAAAGCCCCAGTTCATCCACTACAACCAGCGCGGGGAAATATGGGTCGGCACCAACGAAGGGTTGGTGTATATCGACCGGAAAGCCAAGGTTTCCAAGCTCTATAACCGCAGCAACAGCCAACTTACCAACGATAATATCCTCGCCATCCACCAATCAGACCATGAGGAATTGTTTCTGGGCACCTATGGTGGCCTCAACATTCTCCACCTGCACAGCGATGAAGTCACACATTACAACATTGATCACGGCCTGTGCAACAACACGGTGTGTGGAATCCTGCCGGATGGCACCGGCAATTATTTTCTGAGCACGTTCTATGGCTTGTCTTATTTCGACACTTCTCAGAAGTTATTCAGCAATTTTTATCAGGAAAAGGGACTGACCTTCAACGAGTTCAACCGGTTGGCATTTTTCAAAGACCAGCACGAGAACTATTATTTTGGCACCCTGAACGGGATCAACATCTTCCAGAGAGAGGAACTGCTGGGCACGACGGAAAAAGCACAACCACTACAATGGATCAAAATAAGCAAGTACACCGAATCCGGAGATAAACAAATGTGGGAACACCATCTGTCGGATTTGAATAAAATCAAATTGCAGCACAATGACGACTATATTAGGTTTGAATTCATGTTGCCTTATTTTTGCCTGCCCGGCCAAAATAAATATGCTGCCAAACTGATTGGCCTTGACGACCACTGGCGGCTGCTGGAGGAAAACCCTTATTTTCAGGTGAGTCGCCCGCCCCCCGGGAGCTACCAATTAAAAATAAAAGCGGCTCCCGCCGAGGGGCATTGGATGAAGGAAGAGTTGTCGCTGGACATCCAGGTTTCCCACGCTTTTTACCAGCGAACCTGGTTCCTCGTCTCCCTGCCTTTTATCGTGCTGATCCTGAGTTATTTCACCTCTGTGTGGTATGTCAACCGGATCAGGCAGCAACAGGAACACCAAACCCGGATCAATAAAAAATTCGCCGAGCTGGAATTGCAGGCACTGCAATCGCAGATGAACCCCCACTTTGTCTTCAATGCATTAGGCGCTGTTCAATATTTTATTCAGAATAACAACGCCCGGGCTGCGGATAGTTTTCTGGCGAAATTTGCCAAATTGATGCGCATGTTTCTGGAATCTTCCAAAAACAAGTACATCTCTTTATATGCAGAGTTGGAAATGCTATCGCTCTACTGCGAATTGGAGCAAATGCGCTATGATAAAAAATTCGATTTTAACATCTCGGTTGGCAAGACAATAGATACCCACAACCGCGAACTGCCCTCTATCCTCATCCAACCATTCGTGGAAAATGCCATCAACCACGGCTTATTTCACAAAAAAGAAAAAGGGCAATTGTCCATTGAATTTGAAGAAGACCACCTCGGCAACCTGACCTGTTCAATTAAAGATGACGGTGTGGGAAGGGTAAAAGCAGACCAGATAAAACAACAAACCAACCGCACTCATAAATCGAGGGGGATGCAAATCGTGCGGGAAAGGTTAGAAGTGTTGCAACAAGTTGACGAAATTAAAATCGCAGTGACCGTAGAAGACCTCCACCCTGAGCGGGAAGATAAAGGAACAGTCGTAACAATAAAAATACCGGAGCTGGAGTGAAAAACAGATGTATATACACCATTGTTACAAAACAGTTTCTACCTTTATTTTTTTCAAATTTATCCGGTCAAATAATATCTGGCGTATAATATGCTCTGTCACTGTTGAAACCAGAGGTTTTGTGAAACACCAATTTCCCGGTGATTGCGTGAGCAGGCCTTTTAGCAGGGGGTTCATGTCCCCGCAACGAGAACGATTGGAACGATTCGGAACTGCATTCCGAAGCCGGTCTGCGAAGCGGAGCAAGTCCAGAACAATTGGTCGTCATTTTTGAAAACTCTTCGCCTCCACTGGAGGTGTAAAGAAACTTTACAAGACAATTTAATACTTATTTATCTGCCATTTATACGTGGAGTTTTGTGTAAATCCACCTTTATCTTTGCGAAGAAACTTTGGCTCAGTACAACAAATGCGAAAAAATGATCCGTGCTGTATTAGTAGACGACGAGTTCAAAGCCCTGGAGGTTCTCAGGCAAAAACTAACGACCTATTGTCCTCAGGTTGAAATCATTGGCACCGCTAATTCTTCACAGGAAGCCTACGAACTGATCACAGCCTCCCATCCGCAACTGGTTTTCATGGACGTGGCCATGCCCCATGAAACAGGCTTTGACCTCCTACGCCGTCTTCCCCGCCTCGATTTTGAATTGATTTTTGTCACTGGCTTTGACAGCTACGCCCTGGATGCGATCAAATTTTGTGCAATTGGTTATATACTCAAACCCATCGACAACGACGAGTTGATCAATTCGGTAAAAAATGCCGAGCGCCGGATCAACGAAAGGGTCAACCAGGAACGCAACCAACAGTTTTTGCAAAACCTGCTCAACCCCAGCAACCCACAAAACCGGATAGGTATCCCAACGGAGTCGGGACTTGAATTTGTCACTGCCAGTGAAATAGTACGTTGTGAGGGGCATCAGAAATATACGAAGGTGATTACCAGAGATAAAAAAAACATCCTGAGCTCCTACAACATCGGTGAATTCCGGAAGTTGCTGGAACGATTTGGGTTTTATGCGACTCACAAATCTCATCTCATCAACCTCCAGCACATCAAGCGCTACGACAAAGAGGGAACCGTCACCATGAGCGACAATTCTTTTGTCCCTGTCTCCAGGAGGAAAAAACAGGATTTCATGGACAAGCTGACCAGGGTCTGAGTGTCTTTATTGAGAATTTTGTACCGCCAATCTCCTCTATTCTTCCCTGACGACCGTTAATCCTTCCTTTGCCCCCGTTGCTCCAATGTAGCTTTCCTCCGGCCGCCTTGGCTATTACCTTTGTGCTATCATTAATTAAAAAAAAGGCTTTTAAGCTAAAAGATATTAAAGACCAAATGGATACAGAGCCTATGTTGTGCTGGGGAAGTTTTCTTCGGCACTTTTTTTTTGCCCTTACCTGCCAAAACGTGTCCCGTTCTATCTGCTTCTTTCCAATCCAGATCAAAATCCAACACCTTACTGGTAATCAGCACATCCAGCCTGCCAATAGCCGGAACGACCCGTTTGTCAGAAAAACCGGAATTAGCTATTTACTACTTTGTCAGAAAAATTTCCTCTAAAAACGAAAGGGAGTATCAGGCGGGAAAACGGAAGGGCCATCAGGTTTCCAACGTGCCCCTTGGGGGTTCTATGAAATTGTTTTTAACACCGTGTATTCACGCTGTTTGAGCATGGGTAGCGGAAAGAACTACAGGAGGCAAGCAGAGCGCCCTGCTCCTTTTGGAAGCACATTGATCCATTTGACTAAATGACTGGCACCTGGTAGCCAATGTGAGAAATCCTTACCGAGCCCGTGAAGGCTACCTGCCTTTTTCATTGATTACTGCCCGTTTCGGGTTCAATCGATCCCGGCTCTTCATCATCAAAGAATTTCACCGCCGTTCCAAACGTTTCCCGGTTGCTATACGGCAACGCTTCGTCCACAAACAAATGGACGTCGTTTGTCAGGGTAATGGGAAAAATGACCCCTTCGGTGTTGGTTTCTACCACGGCCGGCAGGTAGCCGTCTTTAATGACTACAATTTTATAAGATCGGCCCGGGAGCAGCATGACGGTAAGGTTCCGGTCAAATGGTTGTTCATTGAAAACGATTTTCTGCCCGGTCATTTCATCATAAACATGGGCGGAAGTATTGTAAAGCCCCTCCAGATTGGACGCATCGAACACCGGCAGCGTCAATTCGATCAGCGGATCGATTTCAAAAACCTTAAAACCTGACTGGCTGGTCTCCTTATTTTCAAAAACCGACAAAGGACGGTTGGAAGCAAAATAGCCTTTTTGGGCATTGGTGTGAAAAGTAAAATAGGATTCGTCGTAGGCCGAATTGATCAGCCCGCCCTGGTTCACCGGAAGCGACCACTCGCCGGAGTTGGATATTTGGCAGGAAAAAATGTCGAAACCTCCAAAGCCTCCCCTCCCATTGGAACTAAAGAACAACGTCCTTTCCGACAGGTGGAAAAAAGGCGTGATGTCATCCATTTCCGTATTGAACGGAACGGGCTCCGGCCACCCATAACTTCCATCCGGTTCGATGGTGCAATACCACAGATCCATGCCCCCTTTGCCACCGGGACGATCGGAAGCGAAATAAAGCAGGTATTTTTTTGCGGCCCAGTCGTACCCAACCGCAGGCTGCGTGGAGGTGGTATTGTGCCGGTTGATATGCGGTGGCAACTTTAGAGCCGCTTCCCATTTTCCATCGTATGATTTTTTTCTCGACCAAATGGTACATCCCACTTGCCCATCATCCTGGCACAGGGTGTAAAACATGGTTTTACCGTCCGGGCTCAGGGTAAGGTTGGCGGTGTGAAGATCCTGAGCAGAGGAGTTGATGGCTAATAAGGTCGCTTCTTCGCCTCCACCGGATGTGCCAAAGACTCCTTTGACAAAGCGGTGTCTGACATTCCGGTAATCAGTTGAAAAATAAACCTTGTCGCCGTAACGGAATGGGGCATACGTATCCGAATCGGGATTTACTTTATTGAATAAGGCTACTTTCAGGCTATGGTGAGCCGTGCGAGGGAGCGGTTGTGCAAACAACGATAGATATGGCCCCAGTAAAAAGAATAAAATCAGACTGTTCTTGAACATCAATTGTGTAATTAACCCATCACCACGAACTAAACAGCTCCTGGTGTTAGCAATGGAAGCAAATGGTTAATAACTCGGATGGAAATGGAATGAGTAGCCGAGCACTGGAAACAGTGCTTTTCCGGTAGGGGGGGAACCTTTTTACCGGTTGTTGTAGTCTCCAA
>JBFIJS010000161.1:0-7837 GCA_041600595.1 Saprospiraceae bacterium
AAAATGACAAAAGAATGGATACCCGCTTGCCGGAGGCGGATACCCGCTCCCAATCCGGCAAACCCGGCTCCAATGATAGCTGCCTGCAATACCGGTGAATGTGAATGGTTTTCGTTCATATCGGTCGGTGTAATAGCGCACATGATTTCATTTGCAACAAGTTGTATTTCATTTTCAAAATAATGACAATCAACGAGTTGCGCAGACATCATTGAACATCGAACAAGGACTGGTGAAAAAATGAGTTACTTTTTTTCGTGGCAGTAAGTTACGGGTATTCTGTGAAATGAACCACTTTCATTCCGTGGCCCTGATTGCCGGTCCGGTCTGGTTATTAGTTTCCAAAATAATATTTTAACCCAAAATCGAGGTTGCCGAGGTACAACCGGACATTGTCGTCGAAGTTGGCCAAACGCAGGCGGGTGGATGCTTCCAGACTAAAATCGGAGGAGATAAAATACAGCAACCCAAACCCGGCACTGCTATACTCAAACCCCGACCAGTTGGAGTTGTTGTCAAAATAATTCCGGTTTAGCCCAAACTCAACCTCACCAAACACCCGGAAATCATTGTTGTTGGAAGGGAAATGATAGCGGCCAAAGATGCCCGCCCCCAGGTTCAGGTCGCTTCCGTCAACACCATCTCCATTTGGCCGCAGGCCGAGACCAATGTTTGTGTTCAGGCCCAGCGCAAAATTATCGGTAAAAAAATACCCCCCGGTCAATGTTCCCTGACGGATGCTAAACAAGTTGTCGAAATTGACGCCGATAAACCCGGTGCCTCCGCTGGTTTGTGCAGAAAGGGAAAGGCTGTAAATAAAACATACGAAGAAGATAAAAGCTGATTTTTTCATGATTGCAGAGTTTTAGTTGACATTTGATTTTCTCTTTGCAAAGGACGTGATGCGTTTTCAAAACGTTTGCAAAAGACGACTGGTTAAAGCGTTGTTAAACAATTAATTGAGGTCACTTTTTTATGCAAACAACTACCTGCTGCCGGAAGCTGTTCTATGCCTGTCCTTTTTTTTTGCTACTTTATTAAAAAACACCATGACCCTGTCCGAACTTTCAGAACAACTATTACTCCGGGTAAAAATGGAGCAGCCAACGCAGGCACTCAGAGCGTTGCTGCAAAATATACCAATGGATCGATTGTACGAAGAACTAACTGATGATGACCAAAAGAAGGCCTTCTGGATCAACCTGTACAATGCTTTCTACCAAATCCTACGCAAGGAGGAGCAAGTTGAAAAACCGGCCATTTACCGCAATAAATTAATACCGGTCGCCGGAAAAGCATACAGCCTGGACGATCTGGAACACGGCATCCTGCGCAGGTATCGATTCAAGTTTTCCCTCGGTTATTTACCCAATTATTTTGTTGCTCCACACCTGAAAAAATTAGCCGTCGCCACGATGGATTACCGCATCCATTTTGCGTTGAACTGTGGTGCCAGGAGCTGTCCACCCATTGCCTTTTACACCCCTGAAAAACTGAACAGCCAATTGGAAATGGCTACCCTTTCATTTTTGGAAGCCGAAACAGAGGTGTTTCCGGACAAAAAAGAAATTCACGTAACCCGTCTTTTTCAATGGTTCGCCGGCGATTTTGGCGGTCGGAAAGGCATGCGTAAAATATTGCAGGAAAAGTTGCAGCTAAAAACGGACGGGATGAGACTGGTCTTCAAAGAATACGACTGGGAAGAGTCCCTGGGAAATTTTGGCCCGGCCACAAAAAAAATAAGGGAGCGCTGAAGCAGCACCCCCTTGCATTTTGGATATATTCTCTAAAATCGGTTATCGTTAAGCACTTTCCAGAGCCGCTGCCCCACCGACAATCTCCAGGATTTCTGCCGTAATGGCTTCCTGACGTGCTTTGTTGTAGCTGAGTTTCAGCGACTTCAGCAACTCCTGGGCGTTTTCGGTGGCCTTATCCATGGCGGTCATCCTCGCACCGTGCTCAGAGGCATGGGTATCGAGGAGGTATTTCTGAAAAGTAGTCTGTAAAATATTGGGAATCAGCTTTTCCAACAAGCTGATCATGTCTGGCTCGAAGGTATAATCAGCGAGCATACCGGTGGCGGCACCCTCTACTTCCATTTTAGGGACGGGCAGCCACTGCTCCGTTTCGGGAAATTGCATGGCTGCATTCTTGAACCGGCCATAAGAGACACTGACGGAATCATAAGTTCCATTGGAGAAACCATCCATCAACTGCTGCGAGACCACAGCGATATTTTCAAAAGTGAGGTCGTTGAAAATATCAATATGATCGCGGATGATGTTGCAGTCGGCGTAGTGCTTCTTGAAATACTCGTATCCTTTTTTGCCGATCGGCAAAATAGTCAGTCCTCCTTCCTGGCGGACTTCGGCGTATTTGGCCTCAATGGTCGCTACGGTTGATTTGATCACGTTGGCGTTGAAGGCTCCGCATAGGCCGCGGTTAGAAGTAACGACGACCACACAGGCCTTTTTGACCGGCCTTTCAATACCAAAGGACGTGTTGGCACCATCCCCTAAATTAGACAGGATGTTCCGCAACATTTCGTTCAGCTTGTTCGCATAGGGGCGCATTTGCTGGATGGCAGTCTGGGCCCGACGCAATTTGGCTGCCGATACCATTTTCATGGCTTTGGTGATCTGCTGGGTATTACCAACGGATTTAATCCGGTCTCTTACTGCTTTTAAGTTTGCCATTCTATATTAATGGTAAATGGTGAATGGTGAATGGTGAATGTCAAAATTCACCATTTACCATTTACCATTTTTCATTCATCATTTCTTCTTAGAAAACTGCTGGGACAATTCGCCCGCTAATTTTTCCATGGTGCTGGTTGCCTCGTCGGTGAGTTTACCCTGTTGCAAAGTTTTAAGCACATCGGGGTACAACTGCTCCATTTTCAGCAGGTACAGTTCCTCAAACTCGTGGATCTTATCAACGGGTACATCCTTCAACAAACCTTTGGTACCCAGGTAGATAATAGCGACTTGCTTTTCTACCGATACCGGAGAATACTGAGGTTGTTTCAGAATTTCCACGTTGCGTTTTCCTTTTTCCAAAACAGCTACCGTAGCCGCATCAAGGTCGGAACCAAATTTGGCGAAAGCTTCCAACTCCCGGTACTGGGCTTGCTCGATCTTCAAGGTACCCGATACCTTTTTCATCGACTTGATCTGAGCAGAACCACCTACCCGGCTAACCGAGATACCTACGTTGATGGCAGGCCGGATACCAGCGTTGAAGAAGTTGGTTTCGAGGAATATCTGACCGTCAGTAATCGAGATTACGTTGGTCGGGATATAAGCAGAAACGTCACCAGCCTGGGTTTCAATGATCGGCAGAGCGGTCAATGAACCGCCACCTTTCACGATACCAGCCTCTTTCAGACTTTCCGGCAAATCGTTCATGGACTGCGCCAATCCATCATCATTGATGATTTTAGCGGCACGCTCCAACAAACGGGAGTGAAGGTAGAAGATGTCACCGGGATAGGCTTCCCGTCCCGGAGGGCGACGAAGCAACAGCGAAACCTCACGGTAAGCAACGGCCTGTTTTGACAAATCATCGTAAACGATGAGTGCCGGACGGCCCGTGTCACGGAAATATTCACCAATCGCAGCACCTGCGTATGGAGCAAAGAAGATCAGTGGTGCCGGATCTGCCGCAGAGGCAGAAACGATCACGGTGTAATCCAAAGCGCCGGCTTCATCGAGTGTTTTGGCGATGTTGGCTACCGTTGATGCCTTTTGACCAGCAGCTACGTAGATGCAGAAGACTGGTTCTCCTTTATCGTAAAATTCTTTCTGATTGATGATCGTATCGATGGCAATCGCCGTCTTACCGATCTGACGGTCACCGATGATCAATTCCCGCTGACCACGTCCGATAGGGATCATGGAATCGATGGCTTTGATACCAGTCTGCAACGGTTCGTTAACCGGCTGGCGGTAGATAACACCCGGTGCTTTACGCTCCAAAGGCATTTCATATTTTTTACCACCAATAGGACCTTTACCATCAATAGGCAAACCCAGGGAGTTAACAACCCGGCCAACCATTTCTTCCCCAACTTGGAGGGAAGCAATACGGCCCGTCCGTCGCACGGTAGAACCTTCCCGGATACCGTCACCAGGTCCCATGAGTACGACCCCGACGTTGTCTTCTTCCAGGTTCAACACCACGGCATTAACGCCCGTTTCAAATTCGACCAGTTCTCCGGCCTGTGCTTTGTTCAAGCCATACACACGGGCAATACCGTCACCTACCTGGAGTACCGTACCAACTTCTTCCAGTTCGGTGGCAGTGCTGAATCCGCTTAATTGTTGCTTGAGTATCGCTGATATTTCATCAGGTTTAACGTCAATCATAATTTATTGAATTTCGGTTGACAGTTGACGGTTGACGGTATCGAATGGGTATAGGATCAAAATTTCCGTACACCGTTTACCGTTGGCCGTCCACCGGCAATTTATGATGCAATGATTTGCGAGATATAAAGGTTGTCCTTAAATTCTTTTTTCAAAAGCGCCATTTTATGAGCCACGCTGGCATCGTAGAGGCGGTCTTCGAACTCCACGACAAATCCGCCGATGAGTGCAGGATCCACCACGGTTTCCAGTTCAATTTTATCGTCAGTGGTCGTGCTTTTGACTAATTTTTGGCGGATCGCGTCAATGTTCTCTTTGCTCAGCTGGTGGGCCGTGGTCAGTTTGACAGAAGAAATGTGGCTGTATCGCTTGTATTGAGCAACGAACTCTCTACCTATCTCTTCCAATAACGGTTCCCGTCCTTTTCTCAATAATATGGACAGAAAAGCCATGGTCATCTCGTTGTATTTACCGGCAAACAGCTTATTGAATATCTGCTGTTTTTTTCCGGAGTTCACAATCGGGCTTTTCAGCATGAGCTTGAAGTCCTGGTTTTCACAGACCTGGTTGAAAGACTCCACATCTTTCAGGATGGTTTCCAGTTTGTCCTGCTCGACGGCCAGGTCCAAAAGGGATTTAGCGTATCTGTTAGCGACTCTTGTTATTGACATGACAATGAGTGAATGATTGAATGAGGGAATGATAAAGGAAGCGAGTAAACATTCATGCTTCTATCATTCTCCCATTCACTCATTAGTTTAATTTAATATCATCCACCAAACCTTTCACGAAGGATTCCTGCTCACTGTTGCCGGCGAGCTCTTTGCGGATTACTTTTTCGGCAATTCCAAGGGCCATCGCACCAACCTGGTTTTTCAGATCGATCATGGCTGCCATTTTTTGGTTTTCGATCTGTTCTTTGGCATCGGCCACGATTTTCTTCGCTTCCGACTTCGCTTTTTCTTTTGCTTCGGCGATGATGTTGTCGCGGGCATCTTTGGCTTCCTTCAATATCTTGGAACGCTCCTCACGGGCCTGAGCCAACAGTGCTTCGTTCTCCGATTTGAGGTTGGCCATTTCCTGACGGGCCATTTTCGCCTGGTCCAGAGAGTCCTGAATGTCCCGCTCTCTTTCTTTCAAAGCCTCGGCAATCGGACGGAAAGCGAACTTACCGATGATGTACCAGAACAGCAGGAAGATAACCAAGGTCCAGAAAAGCAGACCAAAATCTGGTCGGATTGGCGTAAATTCTATTAAAAAGATCATTCTGTTTTTCTTTTATGTTGGAGAATGTGATATGCAATAAAAAAGAAAGTTAGGTTGCCCCGGAGACCAACCGTCCCGTGGGCAACCTTAATTTTCAGGCCGATGCTTAAGCAACGAGGAAGCCTACGATGATTGCGATCAAAGCAGCACCTTCAACAAGTGCAGCCATCAAAATCATGTTGGCACGAATGTCACCTACAGCTTCTGGCTGGCGGGCAATAGCTTCCATAGCTTTACCACCAATTTGTCCGATACCGATACCGGCACCGATTACAGCCAGGCCCATTCCTAATGCGGCAATAGAACCACCCATAGTTGTAAAAATTTATAAAGGTTATGAATGAATTACGATCCGTGATTTAGCTAAACCACACATCATAAGTTGTTAACTTTTAGTGGTGTGCTTCCTCTGTAGCAGCCCCGATGTAGGAGGCCGTCAGAATGGTAAACACGAATGCCTGGATAAAGGCAACCAACAATTCTATCGACATCATGAACAATGTCAATAACGTCGATCCTATCGAAGCACCCAAACTTGGGCCCCACTCACCTTTTCCAAACAGGAAGATCAGTCCTACGAAAATGACGACCACCATGTGGCCCGCCGTGATGTTGGCAAAAAGACGCAGCATCAGGGTAAGCGGCTTGATGAAAACACCCAGAAATTCAACCGGTGTCAGAATCGTTTTGACCCAGGCCGGAACGCCCGGCATCCAGAAGATATGTTCCCAGTAGTGCTTGTTACCATTAATATTAACCACCACGAAGGTTACAATGGCCAAGACGGCCGTGACGGCCAGGTTGCCGGTAACGTTGCTACCGCCCAGAAATGGCACCTGCCCGAACAGGTTGAGTCCCAGAATGAAAAAGAACAGGGACATCAGGAACGGCAGGAATTTTTCCCACTGGTGTCCCAGGAAAGGCTTCGCTACCTCATCTTGTATGAATACAAACATCGTCTCGATAAAGGATTGGGTTCCTTTGGGTGCCATTCCTCTTCTCTCTTCATATTTTTTGGCGACCGAAATAAACAGCCAGGCGAGCAACACAAAAACGATGATCATGGTGAGCACGTTTTTGGTGATGGAGAAATCATAAAAGGAAGTAATGCCCCCTCCAAACAAACCGCCATCCGCCGTACTTCTTGGCTCAGCGGTCCACAATTTATCTTCGTAACAAACGGCAGATATATTTTTCTCTTTCCCGTTTTCCAGCGTGGTTGTCACATGGAAACCGTGGTTATTGACCTCCACTTCGCCCATCGGAAAGCTCCGGTCGGTAATCCGGTGCACCAGCCCGTCGATCAGCACGTAGCCATCTACAGCAACGTGGCCGTTTCCGTGTCCGTGATCGTCCGGGTGAAATTTGCCGGAGGAAAACACCGACCAGCCCTGATCAGGTGCATACAGGAAACAAGGCAATGGAAAACTCCAGGGACCAATATTGTAAATGTTTTGATCGGAAATGTGGTGAAAGGCGGTCTCACCAGGATTGAACTCACCCTCAGCAGGGTGCCCGCAACCACTGTCAGCGTGATCTTCAGTGGTGGATTGTCCGTGTCCGTGGCCGTCGTCGTGACCGTGTCCGTGATCCTGGGAAAAAGCGAATATTGAAAGGCTGAAAAGACAGATAAAACTTAGAATATATCGGCGCATCTACATCTTTTTTTTGGTACTGTAAGCCTTTCTTTGGAGGAAAGGCCACCCCTGTTTCAAAATCGGCGCAAAGGTAGTATTTACAGGAGGTTTTCAAAACCTCAACCTTCTTTTTTTTATGTTGTGGAGAAATGTTTTGGATGGGTTGAAAATCAGCAGTTTGGACACACCATGCCGCACTCAGGTAAATATTTCAAGCGGCGCCTATTAGCTAAAACTTTGTTTGGGCAAAGGCAATAGCGCCGTTTTATATTTCGCAATGGACTGTTGCCGTAAAATAATGGGGCTGGTCGAAAAGTTGGATTGGAACAACAATTTGTCAAATCTGAAGCAATTATTGAGCATCACACCATGTGGGTCGGTATATATGCGGAGCTTTTTCCCTTGTTCTGCTCCCTACAGGAGCAGGCTCGCCCTCTGGAGTTTTTAAGACAGCTTCCAAACCTATTTTTTACTGCTGCACGACAGGTTTTGTCATGGATGGACTGGTTGACAAAGGTTGATAAGGGTTTATTCGGTTGATTATCAACCCTTATCAACTTAATGCCT
>JBFIJS010000162.1:0-7809 GCA_041600595.1 Saprospiraceae bacterium
AAAATTGAAAATCACCATGGAAAAACGCAAAGGCATAGTTTGGTTTAGACAGGATCTGCGACTGCATGACAACGAGGCTCTGACAGAGGCCCTTCATCATTGCGACGAAATCATCCCGGTTTTTGTATTTGATGACCGCTTCTTTAAAGGAAAAACCGACCGGACGGCGCTGCCCAAAACAGGCAAATTCCGCGCTCGCTTCATCATTGAAAGTATTGCCGACCTGCGAGAGTCTCTGCGAAAACTTGGTGGCGAACTCATTATCCGAACCGGGAAGACCGAAAACGAAATTTTTGAGATTGCCCGGAAAGAAAAAACCAGTTGGGTATTTTGTAACCGGGAACGAACCCAGGAGGAAACAGATATTCAGGATGCCCTGGAACGAAACCTGTGGAGCATTGGCCAGGAAGTCCGTTTTTCGAGAGGAAAAATGTTGTACTATACATCCGATCTTCCGTTTCCAATCACCCAAACCCCCGACGTTTTTACCCAGTTCAGAAAGGAAGTCGAACGATTAGTCAAAATTCGCAAACCCCTTCCCGTCCCGGCCGACATCAAGGCGTGCACAAGTGATCTTACTCCCGGAGAGTTGCCTGCGCTTACCGATTTTGGACACGAAGATTTTCCAACCGATCCACGTAGTGTGCTGGATTTCAAAGGCGGAGAATCGGCCGGACTGGAGCGCCTCCGGTATTACCTGGAACAAAATAAACTCGTCTCCACCTATAAGGAGACCAAGAACGAAATGATTGGTGGGGATTTTTCCACCAAGTTCTCGGCCTGGCTGGCCCAGGGTTGTCTTTCCCCGAAAATGATATACTGGGAGCTGAAGAAATACGAAGAGAAATACGGCAGCAATGACTCGACCTATGGGGTTTTCTTCGAATTGCTGTGGCGTGACTTTTTCCGTTTGATGGCCAAGAAATATGGCAACGAGTTGTTTAAAAAAGGTGGCCTGCGGCAAACAGTTAACCGGGAGTTGAAGGATAACTTTCATCTCTACCGCTTGTGGAAAGATGGTCGTACCGGCGTACCATTTATTGACGCCAATATGCGTGAACTGGCACTGACAGGATTTATATCCAATCGGGGGCGGCAAAATGTAGCCAGCTTTTTAGTACACGATTTAAAAGTAAACTGGCAATTTGGAGCCGAGTATTTCGAAAGCGTTCTGATCGATTATGATACTGCCAGTAACTGGGGCAATTGGAACTACATCGCCGGCGTGGGAAATGACCCGAGAGAAGATCGCAAACTCAATGTAATCAGCCAGGCCAAACGCTACGACCCTCAGGGCGATTACGTCAGGTTGTGGCTACCCGAATTGTCAGAACTGCCGCAAAACCGGATTCACCGACCCGACACCCTGACCATCGATGAGCAAGAGGAAATGCATTTTATACTCGGAGCGGATTACCCGAAAGCCATGATCAATACGGCCAACTGGGCCTGACTTCAGGCTTTTTCCAGGGTAAACCCAAAAGTGGAGCCGATACCTGCCGTACTTCTGACGTTGATGGTCTGCTTGTGAGCCTCCATGATGTGTTTAACAATGGAGAGCCCCAGCCCGGAGCCTCCCTGCTCCCGCGAACGACTTTTATCTACCCGGTAAAACCGGTCAAAAACGTGCTTCAGGTGTTTCTCCGGGATGCCGATACCGCTGTCCGCCACTTCTACCAGAATATTCTTATCCATATCGTAAAAGCTCACTTTGGTAGCCCCGTTTGGATTGCCATATTTGATGGAATTATTGACGAGGTTAATCAGTACCTGGCGGATATACTCCCGGTCGGCCAGCACATTGAAAGGCTGGTCGGCCCCCTGCTTGAAGATGAGCTGAATGTTGGCTTCCGAGGCTTTGAATTCCAGATCTTCGTACACTTCTTCAACCAGTTTTTTAACATCGAAGCGCTGCTTGTCCAGGATCAGTTCACCGGATTCGAGGCGGGAGATGATTTCCAGATCTTCGACGATGGTGTTGAGCCTTTCCACGTTTTTGGCTGCCCTTGCCAGGTAGGTTTTGTTGATGGCCGGGTCTTCAAGGCCGCCATCCAGCAGCGTTTCCAGAAATCCCTGAATGTTAAAAATGGGGGTTTTCAGTTCGTGTGAAATATCCCCGAGAAATTTTCGCCGGTACTCCTGCCAGGTTTTCAACTGTTCAATTTCCTTTTCCTGGCTATCGGCCCAGGCCTCTACTTCCTGTTCCACTTCATTCATGATATCGACATTCATGTCGATTTCCTCCTGTTTTTGAGTCGTTGAGAGTTTGTGCTTGTGGATACTCTTGTAGATGACTTTGATTTTGCGATAGATGTATTTTTTCAGGTAGTAACGAAAGGCGAAAAAGGTGGACAAGAACGAAAGCCCGCCAAACAGGAAGATGACCCACCATTCCAGCGTTATTAATTCCAGGACATATAAACCGCTGAAAACGAGGGTTGTAAAAAAGGAAACCAGCAAGGCTGCGGAGATTGCAATTTGCTGTGGCGTTGGGTTCTTGATAAATTTACCAGTTAAAAAATCCATTTATAAAATGCTGAAAGAGGATTTTCCTGTAAAAACAGGACTGAGCTTTCTTATGAAACCGATTCGGAAGTTGGAGCGCCAGCCGCATCTGCCATCACGCTCACTTTTCGTTGGAGCGGCAAAACCCGGCTGAATCGTTGAAAACAATCTTCCCGGGTGCATTTCAATTTCACAGGAAAATCCTGGGTGCAAAAATTTTATTTTGAAAACCATACCCCTCGTCAGGATCGGGGTGTCCGGTTAGTTTTTGGTAAAACGAACTAACAAAAAGTCTTAAAAAACCAAATGCAAGCCCGGGGCTGACTGGACTTGCATTTGGTTTAGCAGGTTTTTAATTGCTGTTTAAAACTCAAAACGATAACCAATACCTTTGATCGTCTTGATATAATGGTCGCCGAGTTTTTCCCTTAATTTGCGGATGTGAACATCGATGGTTCGGTTGCCGACAATGACATCAGTGCCCCAAACTTTATTAAAGATCTCTTCCCTGGTAAAGACTTTGCCGGGTTTGCTGATCAATAGCCCCAACAATTCAAATTCTTTTTTAGCCAATTCAATATTTTCTTCTCCCCGCATCACACTGACCCGCTCCTTGTCCACCACCAGGTCCCCGACTGACACCATGTGGCTTTCATCATCGACTTCATCCATCCTCCCTGAGCGACGCAACAAAGCTTTAACCCTGCTCATTAATACCCTTGGCTTGATAGGCTTGGTGATGTAATCGTCTCCCCCCACATCCAACGCTGCGATTTGGGAGTAATCTTCCTCCCGGGCGGTCAAAAAAGCAATCAGCACTTCATCGAACTCTTTGTTGGCCCGAATGGCCCGACAAACCTCCACACCGTCCATTTGCGGCATCATAATGTCCAGAATGATCAGCGTTGGCATTACCTCGGCTGCTTTTTTAACGGCTTCATCCCCATTGCTGGCCGTGTAAACCTGATACCCCTCTCTTTTTAAATTGTAGGAAAGGATCTCCAATATATCCGGCTCATCGTCAACCACCAATATTTTTACGTCTTCCATGAGTTAATTTCGATTTAATAAAGCGCAAATTTAGTTTTATGACCGGGGCAGGGACCAAAGCGCAAATTAAGAAATTGTTAAGTTATTACGGTGCCTTACCTGTCACACATTGTACTACTCATCAATCAATTTGAGTTTTGCCAGTTCTTCCGTCACCTTTAAATAAACTTTTTCAGCGGCTTTCGGGTCTCTTTTTATCTGGGCGATAGCCGTATCAACCAGCACGCCATCCACACCATGAATAGTGTAAATCTGCTGGTACAAAAGAGCGGCTGCACTGTCCTTTTTATTTCCGGTGACGGTCTCCAGGGCTGCCTCAGCGATATGAATATCGCACAACACCCTGACGAGTGTTTCCTCCGGCATCGGCAGCGGTTGGTCTTTCAGGCAAGCCAGGCAAATCGTCGAGGTGAGAAAGAATGAAAGGAAATATTTCATGTTGTTTTTGCTCAATCCAGATGTTCTTTTGGATAGTGAAATTCGGTCAAATTGGCTTTACCTTCTTTAAAATCCGACCAATTGGAAATGGCGGCATCGATCCGGACAATGCTGCAGGTGGGCATGTTACTGATGTATTCTTCGGAAAAAATATTGGCGACACTTGTAAAAGTCGGGTTGTGGCCAAACAACATCACGGTGTTCAGGTTGTCGGGCAGTTTTTGGATCAAATCCACGATCGTTGAGGAGAATGCTTCATAAATTTCATCTTTGATGATAATGTCCGAGCCTTCGATTCCCAATTCATTTTTGAAAAAGGTAGCCGTCGTCAATGCCCGCACGGCCGGGCTCGAAATGATCGCATCTGGTTTAACCCCTTTTTTGCGAAGCAATTTGGCCATGAAAGGCGCATCGCGCAGGCCCCGGTCATTGAGCGGCCTCTCTGAATCCCGCAGCGTATGATAGTCCCAACTTGATTTTGCGTGCCTGACTAAATAAACGGTTTTCATGATTATTGGTTATTTATATGAATAAGATCCAAACGAATGCCCAAAGTTAAGATTCGTCAACTATATAATTCATGCGGACTTAGGTAGCTTTGTAAGCTTTGGTGATTAATTTTCCTGCAAGGGAGTGATTTCCTGCCGGGTTCATTTATTTTTTCGTAAAATACGGTGCGGGGAAAGGCCGTCCATAGCCGGACCGGCAAGTGCTCTTCCCGGGTTTTTCGCAGGGCAACGGGTGGAGTCGATAAAAAGCCAGGCGCATTAGTTCCATCTTTTAAAGATCATTTTTGTAAAATTTTTGCAACGCAGTTTCGTGAACTTTCTATTAAAAAACCTCGAAGTTTCTTTAGATGAAACCCATTTGCTGGTGGGGGAAAAGCTATTGGATGAACAAAAGGTAACTTCCCTGTTTGAAAGTGAACGAAACCTTTGGGTAGCACAAGTGGATGGTTTTGAGACGGAAATGCAAATCTCCCCATCCCGGGTCAAGGCCTGCTCCTGCGAATGCGACGTTTTTTTGAAAGAAAAAATGTGTGGTCACGTCGCCGCCGGCCTGATGGCGCTCCGCAAGCGAATCACCCAGAAAAAAGTGAAAACGTCAACTGCCGGCATGGCTGGCAAAACCTACCAAAAGCTGACGGTCAATGCTATTTTGGATCAGGTGGAAAAAGAAGAGCTGAGTGCTTTCATTCGTCATTACGCCCGCTCCAACCGGCATTTTTCCATTGCCTTGAAAACCCGCTTTGCCGGAGCAGTACCAATGGAGGATAACGCCGAAAAGTACCGCCAGGTCATGGACAGTGTGATCAAATCGGCCATTAATAAAAGTGGCCGGGTCAGTTCTCCGGGCAGTAAGCAGATCCTGGCAACCGGAGCAGATTTCCTCGGCCAGGCTACTGATTCCATGGCCCTGGATCATTTTGTCGACTGCTGGTCGGTGTTGGCTGTACTGTTGGAAAAAGTGGTACCGATACTCCATCGAACCGATTTCGAACAGGAAGCCTTACTACAGCTTTCCCGGGATACCTTCGACCTTTTGAACCAACTGGTCACCCGCCCGGTGCCGCCCGGTCTCAAAGCTGATATCTGGCAATATCTGCTGAACCTGGCCACCCGGCCTGTTTACCGCGGCTATGATCAGGTAGTATTCATTTTCGAGACGCTGCTGGCCATGGCCGACGATAAAGCCAAGGCTTTGGCTCTGCTGGAGACCGTCGAACAGGAATTGAAAAGAAAAGCGGCTTTGTCAGAAAATTATCACCAACAATTAATTGCCTGCAAGCTATCCATCCTGCAGAATAGGGGTTTTGGTACACAACTGAAAAGCTTTGAGCAGGAAATACTGGCTTCTCCCGAGCAAGTGTTGTTCGCTGTCGCTGCAGCTACTAAAAATGGTCTGTTTAGTCTGGCCAAAAAAATTGGGCAAAAAGGTCTGGCGATAAGCGATCATCGTTTGTTTCAGTACCGGCTGAAAGCAGCACTGCTGGAGATCGCCCTACGGGAAAAAGATCCGCAACAAATCGCCAAATGGGCCGGAGACTGCTTCGTCAGCACTGGTCAGTTGAAATATTTACGGCTGTGCAAACAACATCATCCGGGTGACTGGGACCAGCAGTTCGAGCAGCTGGAGCAAGCGGTCCTTGCGTCGAAGGTTCGGGAAAAGAATCAGATTCTGGCGGATCTTTACGGGGAAAACAAGAAGATAGAGAAACTGGCAGCGCTGTCGGAAGAGGTCGGAACGGTTGATTTTTTACTTAGTATCGATCACTATTTTTTACCCGATTTTCAAGCGGAACTCAAGGCCGTTTACATTCCCGTTCTCGACGAATATTTTTCAACCCATATCGGCATTAAACCTACCCAGAAAATGATGGCCATTTTCGCACACCTCCGTCAGCAGGGCGGTCAAAAGCTGGTTGACCAATTGGCCGCTTTTGTCCGTAAAAAATACCCCCACCGGCTGGAATTAGCCCTGGAGCTGATGTCCCTTTAAATATCGTCGGGCCTGCTGCCGATCCATCGCTTCCACTCCGTGTATACCATTTCAAGGCAAACCATCCAGGGCCTGCGAAAGGTCTTCTATCAACCAGTCCGGATCTTCCAGGCCGATATAAAAACGGAACATATTGACCGGATAGGGTGGACGTTCCCGGCCTTTTATACCGTGAAAGGCGGCGCTGGGCACGACCAATGACTCGTGGCCTCCCCACGATACGGCGAACAAAAATCGGTGCAGGCGACTAAAAAAGTCCTCCGCTACTTCAATGTCCTCCGTTTTCAGAAAAACGGTGACCAATCCGGCACAGCCGGTCATTTGTTTTTTTGCCAGTTCATATTGCGGAAAAGAAGGCAAAAAAGGGAAAATGACCCTTTCCACTTTGGGGTGGGCTTCCAGCCAGCGGGCTATTTTCAAACCACTTTCAAAACTTCGCCTGACCCGCATTTCCAGGGTGCGCAACCCCCGGATGATGAGCCAGGCATCATGCGGAGAAATGATATTCCCGAGTGTCATGATTTCATTGGCAAATATCTTCTGTATCATTTGCCTGCTCCCGCAAATGATCCCGTTTACAACATCGCTGTGACCATTCAGGTACTTGGTGCCGGTGTGGGTAACGATATCAATGCCATGCTCAATCGGGCGCTGGAAAATGGGGGAGCAATTGGCATTGTCAATGATCGAAACGAGGCCGTGTTGCCGGGCAATGGCCGCACAGGCCCGAAGGTCCTGCAATTCATAAGTCATGGAATTGGGGCTTTCGAGAAACAGAACAGTCGTTTCGGGGCGAATTGCATCAGCTATATTTTGTGGGTCCGTGCCATCGACAAAGGTGTGGCTCACCCCAAAGCGGGCCAGGATATTGACGAGCAGGCTTTTCGTCCAGGAGTAAGGGTTTTGCACACACACGACATGATCGCCCTGTTTGACGTTGGCCATGACTGCCATGGCGTTGGCGCCCGCTCCGCTGGCCAGTACGAGAGCATCCTCAGCGCCTTCCAGTGCCGCCACTTTTTTTCGTAAGATTTCTACCGTAGGGTTGTTGCCCCGGGTGTAAAGATGGTGGTCGAGTTCCTGCGCAATGGCAGCCCGGAAATCAGCAATGGTTTTAAAAGCAAAGTTGCTGCTTTGGATGATTGGGGGAGCAACGGCCTGAAAGTAGTGTTCCCGGTCTTCACCGAGGTGGGTAAGTATTTCACTGAGGTGCATAATCGAAATTTAAATATTTAATCAACCGGGACCGGCTATTGCGATACCCGGAAGGGCATTCAGACTTTTCCGGAAGAATAAAAAAAAGACTGTTTTGCACTT
>JBFIJS010000163.1:0-7788 GCA_041600595.1 Saprospiraceae bacterium
CGAGCTTGCGATGGCCGTAGGCGTCGGGCTCGCCCGACTGGATGATCTCGCCCCCGACCATCGACGCCCCCTCCGAGACCACCACGAGCGCGTAGTTGCGCGGGTTCCGGTCGCGATCTTCGACCAGATACCCGGCCAGCTTCATAACAGCTTCGTCGAGCGCTTCGACCGTCTCAAAAACGTCTGCATACAAGCCTTTTTCCCGGGCCCATGCAGCCGTCATAAACTGATCGGCATGGATGGCCAACTGACTCATGGCTGACAGACCGATTTTTCGCTCAACGGCGGGCCCAACGACGAAAGGTCCGATGCCCACGTTCAACTCGCTTAGTTTTATCGAGGCATACTGAGTGGCCAGACAGTAATCCACCGCCGCAGCTACACCGACACCGCCACCAACGGCTTTTCCCTGCACCCGCCCGATGATGAGTTTGGGGCATTTCCGGCAGGCATTGATGACGTTGGCAAAACCCAAAAAGAATTTTTTACCGGTGGGAAAGTCCTGGATAGAAACGAGTTCGTTGAAACTGGCGCCCGCACAGAAGGTGCGATCGCCGCCACTTTTGAGGATAATGACCTGAACATCAGGATTTTCGCCGGCTGCTGTGATTTGTGCTGCCAGTTGGGCCAGCAGATCGCCGGGCAGAGAGTTATGAGCCGGATGAAAAAAAGTGATTTCCGCAATGCGGGGCCGGGGCATGGTGGTCTTGACAAATGGTTGGTCAGGCATAAATAATTTAGTTTTTGGCAAAGATAAAAGACTTGTCTGTTCTTGTTGCTTTGGTAACGGTAACGGTTAGGAGGGTTACAAGAAGCAATGCTCTGCAACATTGATAACCGAAAGAAAACAGATCACCAATGGACCGGGCATCTGCTATGCAGCTTCGTACTTCATGAGCAGTCATTATTTACTTCCCTTTGAATTCCGCTTTTCGTTTCCCAACAAATGCCGCAGCACCCTCTTTTGCATCGTCCGAACCCATCAGATACCCAAATTCTTTGACTTCTTTAGCAAAACCATCCTCATCAAACTGAAAATAGGCATTCACCGCTTCGATGGTCTTGGCGATGGCCAGCGGACCTTTCGCAGCTATTTTTTCAATTATTTCTTTTGCTTTATTAACCTCTTCTCCATGCGGTACGACATGGTTGGCGAGGCCCAGGCGACTGGCATCCTCCGCACCGATCATGTCGCCGGTCAGCAAGAGTTCAAGTGCTTTTCCTTTGCCAATGTACTGCACGAGGCGTTGGCTGCCACCGTAACCGGGCAAGAGCCCCAGGTTGACTTCCGGCTGTCCGAAGCGGGCTTTTTCACTGGCAATCCGCAGGTGACAGGCCATGGCCAGCTCGCAGCCGGCGCCCAAAGCAAAACCGTTGACCGCAGCGATCACCGGTTTGGGGAACCGCTCAATGCTGAAGAAAATATCGTGGCCGCGTTTGGCCATGGCAGAACCGGCGGCTACGTCCAGGCCCGAAAATTCGGTAATGTCAGCGCCTGCGGCAAATGCCTTTTCACCAGCACCCGTGAGGATAATTCCTTTGATGTGCCGGCGTTTGGGGGCGTCTTCCTCAAAAAGGGTTTTGAGTTCGAGCATCGTGGATTGGTTCAGGGCATTCAATGCTTTTTCCCTGTTGAGGGTAACGATCAGGATGTCGTTGTCTTCCGAGAGAAGTAGGTTCGTATATGTCATTTTTCTTGAGTGATGGCCGGGGTGGAGGGCTTTTAACTCAGGGGCGCACTCACGACCGGCCTTTTAACATGATAAGATGATAATCCCAAAGCCCCTTTTTCCAACCCTTGTACTGGGCAAAGCCCGTTTTGTAGTGAATTTTGGAAAAATGGGTGGCATTATGAAACAGGTTGTACCATTTGGTGCCGATCATACCGAGCCATGCGTAGCGGTAATATCGCCTGATGGAAGGCACAATGCCCGGGGTTACACACTGGTTTTGTACAACCGCCAAAGTATGTTTTTTTGCTAAATTTTCCAGCTCGGCCACGGAGAGGATGTCGCTCATGGCCCAGCCGTGCAGCATCGTTTGCATAACGGGAGTTTCTTCAATTTTCCAGGTGCCTTTTTTGAAAACATCGCCCAGAAGCAGGCGTCCGCCGGGCTTAAGCACCCTTTGCATTTCCTTGAAAAACAAGGACTTATCACCGGCAGTTTGCATGCTTTCGATGGCCCAGACCACGTCGAAGTGATTGTCGGGAAAACGAGTCCGGGTGTAATCCATCTGCTCAAAAGCAGCCAGCCGGGACACTTTGTTTTTTTCTGAAAACTCCGTAGCCGTTTGAACTTGTCGGGCACTGAGGGTGATGCCCGTCACGGAACATCCGAATTGTTTTGCCAGAAAAATGGCAGAGCCGCCCACACCACAACCGGAGTCCAGCACTTTATCCTGAGAGGTGATCTGGCCCAGGGCTGCCAGTTGTGCGTTGGTATTCAGGATGGCTTCGGAAAGGGATTTGACCGACTGGTCCCAGATACCATAGTGCAGGCCCATGCTTTCCTCCATTTTCCACCATTGGCGGTAGTGGGGCTGGGTGTGGTCGTAATAATTAACAATATCCTGGTTAGAGAATGTCAAGTTTTGTGGTGTTGATTGGTATGGCTCAAGAGCTCGTTGATTAAACTATTCGGTCAAAATAGGGCTGGCAAAACCAGTTGGCTAACCTTTGCCAGGTTGTTTGGCGACGGGCCAAAAAAACTTACCCGCCCGGCATTTCTACCGGAGGCAAAGCTACCCAAAACCCGAAAAATCAAAACTTTTTGGTGAATTCTTTGAAGTTGGTAGAAATACCGAGGTGCGTACGACCGGCCCCCAGGTGGGTAAACCCTTGTCCAAAGTCGATCCGGAACCGGTTGACTTTCATGCCCACGCCAAAAGTAAAGCCGGCCAGGCTCCGTAAATTTCGGACCGTCAACTCCTTGCGATTGAGGTGGCTGTAGCCAAACCGCATGCGAAAATTATCTTTTTTCCCAAAAAGAAACTCACCGTTGAAAATGAAATGGCGGGCCAGATTGTCAGCGAAGCTGTTATCGGAAGTGTTGTTCCCGTCGCCGATAAAGAAAATGTCTTCCTGCGAGTTCGGGTCGTCGTAGGTAATATTCCACTTGTCCAGATACCGGTAGATCACCGAAAACCGGAACGGCAGGTAGCGCAACCTTTTGGAAATGCCGATTTGCATTTCAAAGGGAAGGGGTTCCCGGTTGTCGTCGGTGTAGGTGCCGAATTGGGTGCCGATGTTTTTCAACAAAAAAGTCACGTTGACCTGTTTGGAAGTGTCGTGAAACATGGCCGAAAGGTCGGCTGCAATTCCTGTGGAATTGTAGCTTTCAAATCTGGAGGTAATGAACTTGAGGTTGGCACCAACGGAAAGCCGCTCGTACAGTTCTTTGCCTGCTCCAACCGTGAAGGCATATTCTCCGGCATCAAATTCTCCGGTGATATTGCCGATTTCATCGGTGGCCTGAAAACTGCCGTAGGAAATATAATGAAGGCCACCGTGCCAGGTCAGGTCCCATTTTTTGGCAAAATGACCGTAGCTGACATAGCCGTGATTGATGTCGGAGAGGTAAAAATTATTTCCAAACTGAATTTGTCCGCTCATTTCGGGATTGAGGGCGGCGGGGTTGTGGAAGGCCAGTGCGACATCATCATCCCGCACGGTAATCAGGTTGCCGGCCAGTCCCGTAACCCGGGCAGAAGGGGAGAGGTTGAGAAATTCAAAAATGTGGCTTCCGCCGGTCACTTGTCCTGAAGTGATGAATGAAGTGAACAATAGGGCCAGCAGGGTGATCAGGTCTAATTTTTTCATAAAATATTCAATCTGTGCGATAAATAGCTATCCGGGATTGGTGGCGCATTAGTTTTTGGAAACAAAGATCAGCGGACGGATTACCTGGTCGTTGATTCGTTTTAAGCTGCTTGATTGAAGTGCAGGGCTATCTGTTAGCCTCTTTTTTCATGGCCGCCAATTTTTTGATCCGCTCCATATTGACTTCCTGCTCTCCACCCTCAGCGGTCCAGGTGGTGGCGCAGATGCCATATTCGCAGATCATTTTTTCCGAAAGAACACCTTCCTCGTTGTAGATCAACAGTTCCCCCTGTTCGTTGTCGCCGTTGATGTAGGTACCTTCGGTTTTTAATTTTCCGTTTTCATGAAATTCTTTGAATGGTCCGTTCTCGTTATTGGCAGCGAACTGGACTTCTTCCCGCAATTGTCCGTTTTCATACCATCTTTTCCACATGCCGCTCATCTCATTATTGACGTATTGTCCTTCATTGGACAGTTGGCCATTTTCAAAATATTTTTGATACAACCCCTCGTATTGTGCTTTTTTGTGGTTTTCCACATAGTCCAGTTTTCCATTGGCAAAAAAGACCTTGCTTTCGCCGTCCAGCAGGTTGTCCTGGTAGAAGCGCTGTTCATGGATTTGGCCATCGGGAAAAAAGGAGGTGTACTCGCCGTGTTTGGCGTAGTCTGTTTTTTTGCGGGTGTATCTTTCCAGCAGGACACCTTCGTCATTGCGATTTTCGATCGTTTCGACCTTGCTGCAGCCGGTGGCAACAGATGCGACTAAAAAACAGTAAAGCAGAAATTTCATAACCTCTTTTTTTTCGACCCAATGTGAACGGCACTTCGGGTGCTAAATTTTAAATAGTTGAAAGCTTAAGGAAAAAAGGCAAATAAACGACTTTTTTTCAGTCTGTACATTCTTTTGGCGCTGCCCCAAATGACGGGAGGAGGCTGCCAGTTATTCTCCTAATTCACTACTTTTGCGCCTTTCCAAATTAAGGAGCGCCCGCTAAACAGCTGAATAACTTATGGATAAGATAAAATTGATTTTAAGGGAAATATGGCTTTTTGTTTCCAGTGGTTTGTTCCTCGGGAATTTTGCCAAATTACTGGGCCTGGCGATCCTGTTGTTTGTGATGACCAACTGGTGGCTGCGCTGTTTTACCAACCACGGTGAATCGGTGCAGGTTGACGATTTTACGGGTATTCACTTGTCCGACGCAAGAAAAAAAGGGGCCAGCAAAGACTTTGTTTTTGAAGTAATCGATTCGGCCTGGACGGAAAACAAGCCGAGCGGGTTGATTATCCGGCAAACCCCTAAGCCTCTTTCGCGGGTCAAGGAAGGCCGGACCATTTATGTCACGGTAACCGGCGAGCCCAAAATGATCGTTCTGCCACTGCTGGCGGAGAGCAGCTACGATTTCGATCAATACAGCAAGCGGCTGAAAGTTCGTCACGGGATCGAATCGAAGATCAAAGAACGGGTATATGACCGTCGGCAGGCTGAGAATACCATCCTGCACCTTTATATAGATGGTGAAAAAGTGACAGACAACGACCTGAAAAAGGGCTATAAAATTCAGGAGGGTTCCACCATTGAATTTGTCATTACCGAGCGCCGGACCAACGAAATGAACATACCCGACCTGGTGTGCATGGGCTACGAGGCGGCCGATTTTCTGGTAAGTTCGTATAACCTCAACATTGGCCAGGTCATTGAAGATGCTACCGTTATCGACCGTAACAAAGCTTATGTGTATAAACAGGAGCCCGCTTACGTCGAAGACGGGATGATTCGCATGGGGGCGCAGATCAATATTTGGCTGACACAAGACCCTCCCGCCGATTGCCCGTGACTTTGCCTTTTTCAATTTGGGCCTACGGCAACAAAAAATAGGAACGAACGTTTTTTCCAACATCAAAACATACGAGAACTGACTGGTTTTACCAAAAAAATTAAACGGCCTAACGCTGTTTCATGAATTCAAACCCAATGAAATTATCCTTTACTGTTGCTATACTTTTTTTTACTACCTCTTTTATTTTTTCCCAGGAATTACAATTCAGCCCGATCATGGGCAATCCGGCATTGCGGAGCCAATTTCTGCAGCAGCAGCGGGCCAGAGATATGCGCCTGGAAAAACTGACCGGCGTGCATCCGAGGTCGTTGGGGATGGAAAAGAACGGTGAGGATTGTCCGCCCGATCTGCCTCCCGGCCTGATTTTCGTTGAATCGGGGGATTCTCTGAAAGTCGAATTGGACACCTTTGGCCTGGCCGTCAATACCGTGCCGCCAACCATAACCCTTTTGAACAACCCACCCCTGCAGTTTGGTACGGCCTCTTATGCCGATAGTATCATAACGCTCATTTACGTAGCCAATCCGGGGCTGCCGGGGATTGTCCGCGATACGGCCCGAATCCAGTATCAACAGGCGGGCATCGTGGATACGATTTTACAGATTCCTATTTTAGTAAAAAGAAAAGGCGGGACGGTCGTAGCCGATGCGGTCGTGCTCGGCCCGGGTGACGAAGTGGCGTATTGCCTGGATGATGAGCTGGATTTTCCGGGAAACATAGCTTGCTCCCAATTCTTCCAATGCCCCGACAACTACGACGGCGCCGGCAATGAATTCAGGTATTTTTTCAATGATACCTGCATTGTTTACATCGCCAGCCGTTTTCCCGGCACCGATACCGTGTGCATTCAAATCTGCGATGACCTGGCGGTGTGCGATGTTTTTAAAATCCCTTTTACCATCGTGGGAGATACTTTTTCGCTGATCACAAACGGTCCTTTTTTCGATGATTTTTCTACCTCCAACGGCCCCTATCCTTCCCGGGAAAGGTGGCTGGATGACCATGTATATATCAACTCGACTTTCTCCGATAATGCCCCTTCCGTGGGGATGGCCACTTTTGATGGACTGGATAAAGGGGGCTCGCCATACAATCTGTCGAATGGTGGCGTAGGGGACAGGCTGACTTCGAAACCGATCGACCTGTCGTCTTTTACAGCCAACGATGATGTTTATTTGCGCTATTTTGTTTCGCCCAAAGGATACGGACAGGAACCGGAAGAAGATCCTTTTTATCTGGAATTCAGAAATAAGCAGGGGCAATGGGTTGGGATCGATACCATTGAAGGAACCGGGGATATCCCCCTGGACTCGGTGCCTCCTTTCTTCTTTTATGCGGTCAAAATTGACAACCCCTCCTTCCTGCACGAAGCTTTTCAGATGCGGTTTTCCGCATCCAGTTCGCCGGGTGGCTATGGCGACTGGTGGCATTTGGATTACGTAGAGCTGAAGGACAAATCGACGGATGTCAACAACTTCTCCGATTTTGCTTTTTCCACGGTACCGCCTACTTTTTTGAAAAATTATACGGCTATACCGTTGCGGCATTTGCGGGCACAATTGGATGCAGAGATAAAAAAGACCGCTGATGGCGATATTTATCAAATCAAAGTCAGCAACCGGAGCGTGGAGAGCCCGCGCAACTTTGCCGATTCACAAGTCAGTTTTTCCAACCTGATGACGGGGGCTTCCCTCGGTTCCACGTTCAATGTAGCTTCGGGCAACGAACCTCTGACCAATACACTTTCCTACAAGGATATTGATGTCAATTTCCCCAGTGGCAGCCGCTCGGATCTGATCAGCAGTCTCAATGCGCTAACCGGTACGGGACCCTTCACCTTGCAAACGGAATTTTGGATGGAAAGCAACGTGGCGGAGGATGTCAGGTTCCGGATCAATGATACCGTCAGAACCCAAACCATCCTCGCCGATTATTTTGCCCACGATGATGGTTCGGCGGAATTGCAGTTTTTCTGGCAGCAGGCGCAGGGTGGGGAAGAGACCGCCGTTCAATATAAAGCCAATGTGGCGGACAGCCTCCGCGGGATACAGATCATGTTTCCGCACTTTACCTTCTTTGATATTGAGGGGCAATTGTTCAACCTCAAGGTTTGGCTTGGCGATGAAA
>JBFIJS010000164.1:0-7785 GCA_041600595.1 Saprospiraceae bacterium
CAACCTCAGGTGGGTGCCACCCCAGGTGTATTCGGTGTTGCTGTGGCCTCTAACTGCTGTGTTGCACTTTCCTTGCTAGTATTCACCACGATTCACCTCGATGGCGGTGCAGTATTCAACGACGGCAGGCACCATGGCCTGGCCAACCCGGTTTTCACCAATTGTACATTTAGTGGTAACAAGGGGAATTATGGCGGTGCTATTTGCAACTATGGCGGCGGGGGAGAAAGCAGCCCAAAATTAAGCGGTTGTATTTTCCGCAATAACGAAGCCTACCTGCGGGGCGGAGCCATTTTCAATATGGACATTCACGGAGAAACCAAACCGGTGATCAACAACTGCCAGTTCCTGGATAATAAAGCCATTGCCGGCAAGGGCATGTACACCTTCAGCAAATACAAAGAGAAGGAGGAGGGCAGCGTCAACACAAAAAGAAACTAACATACTCTGATTTTATACCGCCGCCCTGTTTGGCGGCAGCAAATTATCATCCCACAGACAGCATACAATGAGTTAACAACTTGAGAGAGCGTGTGTCTATTATAACAAGGTTGGCGGTTTATGACCGCCAGCTTTCTCTCTCCGATTAAAGGGTTAGCAAACGAGCTGCCGACATTATTTTCCAAAAACTGAAAGAACTAACATAGCCATGGGAAATAGTTTGGAACTGGACTGGGGATGTTGTATGGTTCGCCACCAACATCCCCAAGTACCAGCTTTTTCAACCAATGGCGATGCGTTTATTTCATTTCACTAATTGCGACCGGTAAAACGTAAGACCTAAATTTTTTCCCTTTCATAACGACATTTGTGCGGTACCCCTTGCACCATGAAACACGAAAAAGGTACCACGTTGAATGCACAAAATCTGATGACCGCTCTACCCCTTTTTTTAAAACTGGTATAGCCCTGAAAGGGTGAAATCTCGCTGGTCACGGTTGCGTTTTGGCTGCACAGCCGCCAATGTTTTCCGGACTGTTTTAAATAAAAAGGTTAATCGTTTTTTTCATACTGGTTTTTTAAAAACACACATCACGATAATATCGTAGGAAGATACGTGATGTTTGATTCTCGCAGGCCTCTTTTCCGGTTTCCCGGAGGAGGCCTTTTTTATTGACCTCCCCCTATGAGGGTAAGCCCTCATTTTCCAACCTGCATTTTCTGCCACTACTTTTTTCCGCCCCATCATCCCGGCGCTTTCCTTTACCTTTGGCCATGCCGCTGTAGTTGTTCCCTCCGCATCCGGACCGCCGGGGGGAAGCAGCCTTCAACAACTTTTGCACAATACTTGCGTTTTTCATTCAGATATTTGCAATGTGGCTTCATTCATGCCCATAAGCTGTTTGGGCCCCGGAAACCTTAGCGGATCAATCCGATCAAACATTAACATCAGGTACTATGCGTTATTTCATTTCATTACTGCTCCTTTGTTTTCTCTCATTCTGGGCCTCGGCTCAGGACGCCAAGCTTGCCCAGCAATATTATCAGGATGGAGAATTTGAAAAAGCAGCCATCATCTACAAAAAGCTGTACGATGCCCAAAACAGGAACGATTATTATTTTGACAAATACATCGAATGCCTGATCGCTACCGAAGCATACAGCACTGCCGAAAAGGCCCTTGAACAAGAGTTGAAAACCAACCCCAAAAATATCCGCATGTACGTCCTGTACGGCAACCTCTACGAGCGGCAGTTCAGGGAAGCGGATGCCGAACTCCAGTTTCAAAAGGCCATCAAAAAGCTACCAGCCGATCAGTATGAAGTAACCCGCCTGGCCAGTACATTCAGTAAACTGACAAAATACGACCTGGCTATCCAGACTTATGAAAAAGGCAGTGAGCTTATCAAAGACAAACAGGTATTCGCCTTCAATCTGGCGGAACTCTACCGTCGCAAAGGCGACGTCCCCAAAATGATCGAAAATTATATTTCAACTCTGGCGGCATATCCCGAGCGGCTCAGCACCGTGGAACGCCAACTGCAACGGTACCTCTCTTCCGATGAAGATTACCTGGAGCTGCAAAGCCAACTGTACGCCCGCCTGCAGGAAACGCCTGATGCGATTCAGTTTATTGAACTGCTGCAATGGAATTTTATCCAAAAAAAGGACTATAAGAATGCCCTGCGACAAGCAAAAGCGCTGGACAAGCGCCTGGGCGAAAACGGAGCCCGGGTCTTTCAGCTGGCCTCCAATGCCTACAACGACAAAGATTACGACGCAGCCATCAAGGCCTATGATTACATTGTGGAGGAACAGGGCAAGAGTTCCTCGTTCTATCTCGACGCCAAGCGGGAGTCTCTGCGGTCACGCCGCAATAAACTGACAGAGGGCTTTTCGTACACCGAGCAGGAGTTGCGGGAAATTGAAAAAGCCTATGAAGTTTTTCTTGATGAATTTGGCCGCAATAAAACTACGGCCACCATTGTTGCCGAACTCGCCGACCTGGAAGCTTTTTACCTCAACGACCTTGATAAAGCCATTGACCTGTTGGACGAGATGATCAATTACCCTGCGGTCAATGAGCAAATACAATCACAAGGGAAAATCAGCCTTGGTGATTTCTACCTGATGCAGGGAGAAATATGGGAGTCCACCCTGCTCTATTCACAGGTAGACAAAATTTACCCCAACGACCACCTCGGGCACCTGGCCCGTTTCAAAAATGCCAAATTGTCTTATTACAATGGTGATTTTCAGTGGGCCCAGTCGCAATTTGACGTATTAAAAGCTTCCACCTCCAAGCTCATCGCCAACGATGCGCTTGACCTTTCGGTCTTCATTATGGACAACCTGGGCCTCGACACCACAGACCGGGCGTTGCGCTTGTACGCCCAGGCTGACCTCCTGACCTTTCAGAACCGCTTCGACGAAGCCTTCCTGAAGCTGGATTCACTGGCGCAGTTGTTTCCAAAACACTCCCTCGAAGATGACGTATTGTACGCAAAGGCAGCTATTTATATGAAGTTGAAAAACTATGAAAAGGCTGCCAGTTTGTACGCTCTGGTCGTAGAAAAATATCCGGAAGAAATAAGAGCAGACAACTCATTATTCGCTCTGGCGGAGTTGAATGAACGTCAATTAAACAATACGGAGAAAGCAATGGAGTTGTACGAAAAAATATTTATCGACTATTCAAACAGCACTTTCTCCGTAGAAGCAAGAAAACGTTTCAGGAGACTGAGAGGGGATAACATCTAAAAAAAAATCCGAAGCGGTTGACGCTTCGGATTTTTTTTTCACAGGTACTTTTTGGGCATCAATTAATGGATATCCCGCACCCGCTGGCCATCCCGGTATTCCACCAGGAATGCATCGTGGAAATCACGATTTTTACGTACCCGCTCCAGGTCTTTCATCGCATCCTCTGTAGATTCATACCCGGCAATTAATACCCGGTAAAGGTTTCTGTCCGAAATAAATTCGGTGTCCAACTTACCAAACTGTTTGACGGTATTGTAGCGGCTCTGTTTTGGGTTGAAAGAAGAAAGCGCAATAATCTGTATTTTGTAGTAGGGCTTGCCGGCTCTGGGGTAAGCAATAGAATCTTCCAGGCCACTACCCGCTTCTGTTTTACCATTTACACCGGTTTCCGGATTATATACTTCTTTTTTTACGGGTTGTCTGGTGATTGAGGCCTCACTCTCTGTTTCTTCCCGACGGTCACTAACCACTGCCACGTCACTAACGGTTGATTTTTCAGACTCCTTCTGATAGGTTTTCCGGTAATCATCTTTGACTTCCTTCTTTGCGGCAGGAATTACAGTCCGGTTGCCGGTTGTAATGTCCGTTGGTTGGTTACCAGTAGTTTTAGCGGCACCAGCTACACTGTTCTTATCGGCGGCACTTGTGACAAATTCTTCCTGGTAACCTTCGTAGTATGGCTCCAGGAAAATGGGCGCTCCAAAGTCATCATATTCGGCGTATTCCCTGGTGTCAAATTCATATGATTTTGGGAAAAAGCCATCTTTGAGCACTTCGAGTTTGTATCTTTTAGCCGGTGCAACTTCAAAGTTGTAAAGCCCGGTAGCAGAAAAGATTTTATCCAGAAAGCGGGTTTGCCCGGTAACGTCAATTTCATAAAGTGCCACCTCCACGTCTTTCATCACTTCTTTAGTCTCTTTATTATAAACCTCTCCCTTAGCCACCCAACGCTGCTCTTTTACCAGGTATTCGAAGGCAAAAATATCTTCGTCGGTGGTCGTCATTTTTTCCATTTCATACAACCGGTTGGAAACGAGGAAGCCCCCTTTGCCCGAAGTTGTTTTCACGAAGAAAAAATCATCCGCGGCGGAGTTGACCGGAGTACCTAAATTTTCGGGCTGCTCCCATTTGGACTTTGCCCCTTTGGCCATAAAAATATCATAGCCACCAATGCTCACCTGGCCATTGGATGCAAAATAAAGGGCATTATCAACCTGGTTGTAATAAGGCGTTATGTCATCGCCAATCGTATTGACTTTCGACCCGGCATTGATAGGCAGGGTAAAGTCATTGGCGTTGCTATTGATTTCACGGGTCGTGTACCAGATATCCATCCCACCCATACCACCTTTGCGGTTGGATGCAAAATAGAGGATTTCGGTATTGTTCTCATGGATCACATAAGGATGGGTCGTCGTCGCATTGATCTCGTTGAGGTAGTCAGGCAGCTTTTCCGGCTGTGCCCACGATTTTCCCAGACGACGAGTTACATAAAGTGCACATTGTGAGGATAAACCGCCCCAGCTTTCCACCTCATTGCAAATGGTGAAATAAAAGCGGGTAGCGTCGGGCGTAAGGGAACCATTACAGAAATGGCTGTTTTCAATTTTGGGGAAATTTTCGATTGGCGCAGCCTTACTCCATACATTACCGGATTTAATGGACCGGTAAATCTCGGCACGTTTGCCCATGGTCGAAGAGAAATACAGCGCTTCATCACCAAACGGCATGGGAGCAAATTCGATTTCAGGCGTGTTGATGTTGCTGCTGAGATGTTCAATGGAGATATTTTCGTCAGCACCTTTGACAGCGTATTGGGCAGCTAATTCGCAGCCTCTCAGCTCGTTCTGCACGATTTCGGAAATCTTCGCCTTGTCGATTCCCTGGTATTTAGCGAGAAAATTGACCAGTTCACTACTGGCACCTTCATAGTCACCACTCTGTTTGAGGCTACGGGCGTATTGTAACCCAATCATTGGGTATTCGGTTGAAAAATCTTTTACATACTGCCAGCTTTCGGCAGCATTGCGGTAGTCCCGGACGAGGTAAAAACATTCACCGGCCTTATAGGCATACTCTGTTTTTTTGGTTTTCTTTTTCCAGGCTGCCCGATAATGTTCAGCGGCATCGGCATATTGGCCTTTAGCATGGAGTTGTTCGGCCAATTTTGCGTGTTGGCGCCAACTTAAGTTGCTTTGGGCGTGCACATTCAAGGAAAATAACAGGGTAAGTAACACGGATAAGATGATGGGATTCTTCATAAAGCCTTATTAAAATAAATGATGCGTAGAAAATGCCAGTTAATTGAGACACCAACTACGGATTACGAGTTATTGACCAGGTTTTCAACGATGGTCGGGTAATAACGATGCTCCAATCTCAGCACCTTTTCGGCTATCGCCTCAGGTGCATCTTTTCCGGAAAGCTGGCATTCTTTCTGAAAAACGATATCGCCATCGTCGTATTGTTCATTTACAAAGTGGATGGTGATGCCACTGGTCTTTTCACCAGCTTCTTTCACCGCCCGGTGGACGTTCATCCCATACATTCCTTTACCGCCATATTTGGGGAGCAGTGCAGGGTGAATATTGACCATCCGGTTCAAATAAGCATTCACAAGGTACTTCGGCACTAACCACAAAAAGCCCGCCAACACCACATAATCAATGGAATATTCATTAAATATTTTTAAAATATCTTGTTTTTGATAAAAACTGTCCCTCGTGATTACGTGCGTCGGGATACCCTCATTGGCAGCCATTTCAAGCACTTTGGCAGATGGGTTGTTGGACACTATCAGGCTTACGTTAATTCCTGCGTGATGTTTGAAATGATCAACGATTTTTTTTGCATTGGACCCGGTGCCGGAAGCGAATATGACAATGTTTTTAGGCATAAAAAATTCAGCGGTTTTTCTAATTTACACGGGGCATTACCACAATGGTAAGTATTTAAAAAAATGACCGAACCACCCTCGTTAAGCGTCAAATAACCGAAAGGATCCGGTAGCCTTTACCCCCTTTGTTAAAGTTGCATCAAATATAGACTTTCATTTACCTAAATTTTTACATGCCCTAAAATCACATTATCTTTGCCGCTCTTTTTTGAAACTTTGATTATTACCAAAGTGGCTTGATTATCAATAATTTACAAAGGAGAATACCACTTATTTTCTAAAATATTGACCAACGCCAATTAAAAGCTTTTCAGTTACTGAGAGGTCATGGTAAAAGCCAACTGCAGATTAACGATTATGAAGTTTTCCCTAAGCCACCTGACTGATAATTCTCCTGCACTTTTGATCGTCCCGATCGTTAAAAATGAAAGTGCTTCCGCATCCTATACCGCTATCAGCTCTCTCACTCAAATACCGGTCGAACAGATCAGGGCAGATTTCAATGCGGACTTAAAGGAGGTGCATACCATTTATTATTCCCAAAATAATCTCCACAAAAAACTGGTATTGCTCGGGCTTGGCAAAAAGACCGGCTATAAGGAAGTCAATGAAGCTTTCCGGTCATTCATTCACAAGCGAAAAGCCAACCTGCCCGAAGAAGTCGGCATTAGTTTTCTCCACGGAAATGCACCAGAAAACCCCATGCTATGGATAGAGGCTGCCGTTAATGGCTGCCTCCTGGGCCAATATCAAATCGGACTCTACAAAACTCAGTCGGCAGAAAAAACTGACCAGGCCGGGAAAGAAATCAAGCTGATCTTACTGGTGGGAGAAGAACACTCCGCCGCCGCTCAATCCGCCCTGTCAAAAGGAGAGGCCACGGCCCTGACCCAAATGCAGATATTCGATCTTGTCAACGCACCTTCCAACAAGAAAACACCACAAACATTGGCGGATGGGGCGGTTCGTTCCGGCCAAGAATACGGCTACAAAGTGGAAGTGCTCAATAAAAAAGAAATAGAAACCCTTGGCCTTCACGCCCTTTTAGCCGTAAACCGGGGTAGTGAGAATCCGGCAACGTTCATCGTCATGGAGTACAAGCCAACCACTGACGCCCGCAAAAAAGTTGCCCTTGTCGGAAAAGGCGTAACATTCGATACCGGTGGATTATCCATCAAGCCCTCCACCAATATGCATTATATGAAGTCGGATATGGGAGGCGCTGCAGCCGTATTGGGGACACTTGAACTGGCTGCCAAGTTGAAATTGCCGATACATTTATATGGTATCATACCCGCCACCGACAACTCGGTCGATGCGCATTCAATCAAACCCGGTGATGTCATTGGGTCTTTCGATGGAAAAACCATCGAAGTCATCGACACCGATGCCGAGGGTCGCCTCATATTGGCGGATGGCCTGGCCTATGCTGTCAAAAAATTCAAGCCCGATGTATTGATCGATCTGGCAACACTGACCGGCTCTTGCATCCGGACACTTGGAACCTATGCCGGCGGCTTGTTTTCCAATGATGAAAAACTGTTAAATAATTTGCTGGACGCAGGGCAACGCACCGGCGAACGATTATGGGCACTTCCTCTGTGGGATGACTATAAAAAAGAACTAACCTCCGATGTTGCGGATGTGAAAAACTTTAGTGGTAACCCTTCCGCTGGCGCGATAAC
>JBFIJS010000165.1:0-7779 GCA_041600595.1 Saprospiraceae bacterium
ACGATGAATCTCTCCAGGCAAGATTTACTTGACGCCCACCAACGCATCAAGCCTCACATCCACCGCACACCCGTACTGACTTGCGAAACGATCAACCGAATGGCTGGTGCGGAGGTATATTTCAAATGTGATAATTTCCAGAAAATGGGCGCCTTCAAAATGCGCGGCGCTACCAATGCCATCCTGCAACTTACCGACGAGCAACGGGCGCGGGGGGTTGCCACCCATTCTTCCGGCAACTTTGCCCAGGCCGTTTCTTTAGCGGCCAAAAACCTGGGCGTGAAGGCTTACATCGTCATGCCCTCCAATTCGCCGGAAGTCAAAAAAGCAGCGGTTCGCGATTACGGCGGGGAAATCACCGAGTGCACCCCTACTTTACAGGCCCGGGAAGATACCGTCGAACAAGTCATACAAAAGACCGGGGCCACCTTTCTCCACCCTTACAATGACTGGGACGTCATCGCCGGACAGGGCACCGCAACGATGGAGCTGCTGGAAGAGGTCTCCGGCCTTGAGGTCGTTATCCCGCCTGTCGGGGGCGGGGGGTTATCGTCGGGAGCAGCACTGGCCGCTCATTTTTTTTCCCCGTTAACTACCGTCATCGGGGCCGAACCTCAAGGAGCCGACGATGCGTGGAAATCGCTTGATTCGGGTAAAATATTTTTACAAACGGCCCCCGATACCATCGCCGACGGCCTCCGCACCAATCTGGGCGACAAGACGTTTGCCGTTCTGAAACAATACATGGAACGCATCATCCTGGTAGAAGAGCAGGAGATCATCAGTGCCCTCCGCCTGATGCTCGAACGCATGAAGATCGTCGTTGAGCCATCCGGCGCAGTTCCATTGGCTGCTTTATTGAAGGAGAAAGATCAGTTTGCCGGTAAAAAAGTAGGTATCATTATTTCTGGTGGCAATGTAGACCTTAAGCAGTTGGGACAATTATTCTGTCAATGTCCATTTCAAGACAGTACCGCTCATTTTCAACAATAAATCCTGTTACCGTTCAAATATTCACGGCGACCTGCGTTATAAAGGCACATTTTAAAAATAAAAAAACGATATGAAAAAACTTATCCTGTTAATCCTGATCGCTCCGTTGTTGTTCTTTGCCTGCAGTAAAGAAGACCTTCCCCCCACCGAGTATGTTATGGTAAAATTCGACAACAAAACCGGAAAGGACATTGACAACCTGTCGATCAGCCGGGCAGACATCGGCCGTCTGAACAAAGGAAACAAAACTGACTATATCCAGTACCAGGATCTGGGCCAGCAATATGGTTTCGCACTCGTGGAGGCCGTCGGCGATATCAACGGCGAAAAATACTACACCTCCTCTGCCTGCCGGGGAATCTGCGGAACTGACTCGGCCCCTGACGGCGAGTGGCTGGAACCCGGTTATTACAAAATAGCCATCCGTATCTCAGCGGAATTGGGAGGAAACTACCTGGAATTCCGCATGGTTGATTAAATCAACCACCACGCGCAATTCAACCTGCCGGCATCAATCCAGACGACCGTGCACTACTTTGCCCCTAAACATGGTCATGAGCACCTTTGTCTCATGAATCGAAAATTTCTCACACTGAAAAATGTCCCTGTCCAGGATGATCATATCCGCGAGTTTACCAACCGACAGCGTACCGCATTCCTTTTCCCGAAAGGTTAAAAAAGCGCCGTTCTTCGTGTAGCCCTCCACCACGGTAGCAACGTCCACCAGATGCTGTGGCGTCCATGCCTCCCGAACGATACTGTCGGGGCCACGCCGGGTAACGGCCACCTGCATAGCATCGAAGGGATCCATAGTGCTGACATCCCAATCGCTGCCAAAGGCCAGCCGGCCACCATTGCGGGCGACCGAACCTATCGGGTACTGCCACTCCACCCTTTCTTCCCCTAAAAACGGATAGTTCAGTTCCGTCATATAAGTGTCTTCGAGCGTGGCCCACAAGGCCTGAAAATTAGCGGTCACATCCAGGGCTCTAAACCGCGGCAGGTCGTCGGGATGAATGACGTGAAGGTGGGCGATATGATGCCGGCTGTCACGACGGCCATTGACCTGGCGGGCCTGCTCAAACGCATCGAGGGTCATGCGGATGGCAAGGTCACCAATGGCGTGCACATGAATTTGCAACCCGACCTGATCGAGCGCAGCAATAACCGCTCTGGCTGTATCCGGATCGGCATTGGGAGCGCCGCCGTGGTTGTCCCCGTGATAATGGTCAAGCATTGCCGCCGTTTTTCCTTCCACTACGCCATCCATGAAAAGCTTGACCTGGTTAAACGTCAGGTCTGACCGCTGACCATCGTCACTATTCAGCCGGTTGCGGTATTTTTCGTTCAGTGCCAATACCTTTTCCACACCGGCTTTTCCTTTGGAAATGTCGCCGTAGATCGAGACGTTGACGTGCGCCGTCAGCTCTTGTTTTTCCGCTAATTCGACATAAGCTTCGATGTAATTTTCCCGGGCCGATGCCTCAATAAAATTGGTGATACCCAGTGAGGCGGCCTCTTGCAGCCCCCGGCGCAGCCCCTCCACCAGCTCTTCCCGGGTGTACGGCGGCAATAAATTTCCAACCAGGCTCATTGCCTCCTCCCGGAGCGTACCACCGGGCTCTCCGGTCCGGGGGTCGCGTTCGATCAGGCCATTTGGAGGATCGGGTGTTTCGGCAGTAATACCGGCCAGCCGGAGAGCCAGGGAATTGACCCAGGCCGAATGGCCGTCAGAGGAAGTCACATAAACCGGCCGGTCGGGGATGATGCTGTCCAGCCATTCCTTTTTAGGGTTCCCGTTGGGAAAAACCGGCAGCCAGAAATTGTCGGCCCGGATCCATTGCTTTTCGGGGTGGGCCAAAGCATAATTTTTCAAAATAGTCAGCACACTATCGGGATGATCGATGCCAATCAGGTTGCAGCCCATCAGGGCCAGGCCACCGGAAATGGGGTGAACGTGGGCGTCCGTAAAACCCGGCAACAGCGTTTTACCCTGAAGGTCAACAATTTGCGTGTAGTCACTGCGTAGCGACTGGACATCCTCCCAGGTTCCGGTAAACAGAATCCGCTCCCCGGCAACCGCTAAAGCCTCGACCCGGTGCCCGTTGGTTTCGAGGGTATAAATCGGTCCGTTCCGGAAAATGAAATCCGCCTGGGCACTCAGATCGATGGTCAGCAAGGAAAAAAGGGTAATCAGAAGGGTAAATTGTTGGCGCATATTGTTTTTTTACAAAATTAAAAAAAGAACGAACTCACCTCGCCGGGCCGGTTTCGCCATTTTATTCCACCGGGCCCAACGTTTTGCAAAGAATGTTAATTTGGCACCAAAAATAAAACAATGACTGACCAATCCATCCGCGACCAATTCCCCATTCTCCACAGAAAAGTCAACCAAAGACCACTTATTTTTCTGGACGGGCCCGCCGGCACTCAGGTTCCCCGGTCGGTCATTGCGGCGATCAGTGGTTACTACGAAAGCTCAAATGCCAATGCCCACGGTCATTTTATCACTTCGCACGAGACCGATGTGATGATGGACGACCTGCGGCAAAAACTGGCAGACTTCCTCGGTGCCGGAGGCCCGGCGTGTATTTCGCTCGGTGCCAACATGACCACCCTCAATTTTGCCCTGAGCCATGCCATCGGGCAGTACCTGCAACCCGGCGAGGAAATCCTCATCACCCAACTCGACCACGAAGCCAACCGCGCCCCCTGGCTCGCTTTACGGCGGCAGGGGATTGTCGTACGGGAAGTCCGGATGTTGCCCGACGGCACGTTGGATTACGAGGATTTTAAAAACAAAATAAACGAACGCACCCGGCTGGTAGCGATGGGCTATGCCTCCAACATTTTCGGCACGGTCAACAATGTGGCCCTCGTGCGGCAATGGACCTACGAGGTGGGAGCCTGGCTGCTGCTCGATGCGGTGCATTACGCCCCGCACCTGCCGCTCGACGCACAATCCATTGGTTGCGATTTTCTCCTGTGTTCGGCTTACAAATTTTACGGACCACACGTCGGGATCCTGTACACCAAATCGGGCCTGCTCGACCGTTTGCCCACCAATAACCTGCGGACGGCTCCGCAGCAGGCACCTTTTAAAATCGAAACCGGAACACCCAATTTTGCCGCTATGGCCGGGGTCGCAGCAGCCATTGATTTTATGGCCAGTTTTGGACAGGGCGGTAGCTTTCGGGAAAAAATAACGATCGGAATGGCCGCCATCCAAAAACGGGAAAAGGCCTGTTTTACCAAACTTTACGAAGGATTGCAGGCTATGGAAAATATCACAGTTTACGGTCCGGCAAACCTTCCGGAGCGCGCTCCGACCGTTAGTTTTACCACCAAAGGAAAAACCGCCACCGAGGTTTGCCAATACTTATCTGCTCACAATATCTGTGCATGGAATGGTCATTTCTACGCCATCCGTTCTACCGAAGTGTTGGGATTGTTGGAGAACGGTGGCGTGACGAGGATGGGCATGGCGGTTTATACCACAGAGGAGGAAATCAGCAAGACGCTGGCGGTGCTGAGAGGGCTATGATTTTTATTTACAAATCGGCTATCAATTCTTTCACTTCCTGTAAGGAGTCGGCCAATTTCAGGAGAGCAACCTGTGCATTTTCAATGGAAGTCCGATGAGGGCTGCCAGCCCCGACAGCTTCGTTAAAACTTACTGGAATAGCTTCAATCGCATCTTTGGCCACCTGGATCTCAATCCGGACACGACTGTCCAAACTCTCATCAGCCATCTTAACGACAACCGTTAATCCATCGTCCCATATACCTTCGTAAAACCATTGGATGCTGATAACATTATCGAAAAAATCCCGCAACGAATTATTGCTGTAAGGACTTTCTCCCATCAGATGATTTTCCGCTGACAATGGGGTATCTATTTTATTGTTGGCCATTTCATTGGCCAACTGAATAATGCCATCTGCAAAATCCACCAACACTGCTTTGTTACTTTCGTAAATACTTCCGTTTTCCCCGGCATTGCCCTCTATTTTTACTTCTATCAGGCAGCCAGTACGGGCGATGAGCGGTATTTTGAAAAATTGAAAAACGGCATGCAGGCGGCTACCGACAGCCTGCCCGAAGAAGAGCTGCATTCGTTGCATTTTCTGGCCATCAACTTCTGCATTCAACGCTTTAACCGGGGCGAAGAACGCTACCTGAACGAAGTGTTTGGGCTTTACCAGCATGGCCTGCAACAGGGCATCCTCCTTATTCAGGACCAACTGAGCCGCTTTGCTTTTGCCAATATCGCCGGCATCGCCATCCGGCTCGGCGAATTTGATTGGACAGAAAATTTCATCGAACAATTTTCCCCAAAAATAGAACGGCAGCACCGCCGCAATTATCGGGACTTCATTTTGGCCAAACTCCACTACGCCCGCCGTGACCTTGACCGGGCGCAACGCTTATTGCAAAACGTGGAGTACGAGGACGTATTCCTCAACCTCGACGCCAAGGTGCTGCTGCTAAAAATCTATTTTGAAAATGACGAAATGGAGGTATTGGACAGTTTCATCAGTGCCTTCCAGCGTTTTTTACAAAGGAAAAAAGGGCTGGGGTACCACCGGGAAAACTACCTGAGCACCTTTCTGTTTGCCCGGCGGCTCATTTCTCTCAACCCGTTTGATAAAGAAGAAAAGGAAGCCTTAAAAATAGAAATTGAAAACACGAAAGCGCTGGGGGAAAAGGAGTGGTTATTGGGGCGGCTGTGAGTTGCCATTTTTCCTAAAAACATTTATCTTTCCAAAAAAATCAGAAAATGGCCGTTGCAACAAAAATACCCATAACGCTCAAAGAACGCATCGAACACGGGGAGGACTTCCGCATCCCAGCAAGTTGGGATGAGTTTTTGGATTTGGTGGAAGAGTGCGAATACCGTATCGAATATGGCAATGGGAAAATCATTTCATTTATGGGATACGCTTCAGAACTACACGAAAAGCTGGTAGGCAAAATCCTCCGCCTATTAGGAAACCTTCTAAACGAAAACCTGTACGAGGTTTATCCAAGCAACCTCGCCCTGCACATTCCCGGATTCGACAAAAAGTATTTCAATGCGGATTGTGCAGTCGTCAAAGGGCCTACCGAAAAAGTCCCTTTAAAAGGAACGATGACCGCCGTTGCCAACCCGGTCTTATTGGTCGAAGTGCTTTCAATATCCACCGCCGGGTACGACGTTTTTTATAAATCCCGCTTCTACAAAGATATCCCTTCCCTCCAGCAAATCCTGATCATCGACAGTACTGAAATGAACGTGGAGAGCCATACCCGTTACAATGGCGATGGCGAGTGGCTACAGAAAATTTTTACCAAAAAAGAGGATCATGTCCGGGTGTTGGACGAAGGGACCTTCTCACTGGAAGAGCTTTATAAAAAGGTGGAATTCGGAGCGTAACATCACAGCTTTACAATCAGCCCCAGTTTCGTTTCTGCCATGGGGGCCGTAACCTCTTCCACCTCCCCGGTATTTTCATCGACGATCTGCCGTACTTCACCCGGTTCGAGTTCTTTGAGCAGGGCCTCCCTTTGTTTGCGCAGGTCGGTCAGGTAATCGAGATCGCCTTTGAGGGACTGCCATTTGGAATCGCTGCTGAAGTCATAAACCGTTCGTTTATAAATGGTAATTTTGGCATTTTCGACTTCCATTGTTTTATCCCCCTCTTCCAGGGCAATTTCCAGGGCCGCTTCCTTTGCTTTCTCTATGACTGTTTTCAGATAAACTTCATACCGCTTGAGTTCGGTAAAGACCTTTAACATATCGTACTGACCACTTTCGACCACCTCCTGAATATTGGCCTCCGCCAGGGCTACGATCTGTTGTTTGTTGAGGGAGCGCTCAATGGCGCCGAGTGGTTTGATGATACCCATGATCTCAGATGGTTGGATGATTGGATGGTTTTTAGTCCGCTATTCCGTTTTTAAGCCATCCAGGCAAAGCGTTTTAGAAATATTAAAGCGAATTTTGCAGGGTTGCTGCGTAAATCCAAAAATAATAAAACCAATGAAAAATTGTCACCTGTTTATCAAGACTGCCTTGCTATCCGTTTTTTTGGTAAAATGCCACACGCCGGTACAACAACCCGCTACGGAAACGGCTGCCAGAAAAACGCTCCCCGATTATTTTCAAAAAACCACTCCGACGGACACCATGCGTTTTGAATTGCGGCAGGAAGGAGAGGAACGCTGGACGGACACCATTCCCAACTCCCTGCTTTTTACCCAAATTGCCACCCACCTGATGAACGGAGTGGAATATTTCGACAATTCCGATGACCTGATCGTGATTGGCCGCACACGTTTCCCCCTTACTGAAAATACCGAAGCCTACCTCGTAGATATGCGCCAAAACTGGTACCGGCACCTTTCCCTTTTTATTTTTGATGAAACAAAACAAGCTTTCACCGAGCGGGAAACCGTCGCCGAGTTTTATGGCGGTGATGGCGGCCAGATCCTGACTGGCAGTTGGCTGACGGACTATGACGGCGACGGCGACAAAGACCTTGTCCGGCGGGAAATCGAACACTGGATCATCATCCATGACGGTGACACAAGAGACACAACCGCCGAAACGGCCGAATTGCTCTTGTGGAACGGAAATGTGTTTCGGGGAACCGAAGCAGAAACGACCGCATTGGTGCAGCGCTTTCCAATTAAAAACTGGTGGTTTTGAGCTTCATCACGGGTCAGCTTTTACAAAACATACCTCATCCCCCGGGGAGGTTTTTAAAATTCAAGCACCAGCGCAAATTCAAACTTAAAACATCC
>JBFIJS010000166.1:0-7759 GCA_041600595.1 Saprospiraceae bacterium
GAAGTGCTCCTCAAGGGATTTTAAGGGACGACGCCGCCCCTTAAAATCCCTTTGGGCCGAGCAGTCTCATGCCTCAAAGCGAAGTGAATCCTTCGGCCCACTTGCAGAGAAAAAAATTAAAGCAAATTTAAATTACACGGTATTTATTCATTTAATTAAAACTTTATTTCGATGAAACCATCTTTTACGCTTCTTGCCGCTCTCTTTTTTCTTGGACAAATCAATGCACAAATTACCATCCTGCGCGCCGATTACACCCTCGAAATTGGCGACGATGTCAGGAGTGCTCCTCCAACCAATCCCCAAGACGTCACCATCCCAACTACCGGGGAAAACATGATCTGGGATTACACCAATCTTCAGTTCGACACCGACGATATAGAGGTAACATTACGCAACCCCGCCGGCTCCGATCCGCAAGTACCGGAAGCCAATGTTATCAACACCTTTTTAGCCGGAGGTGTGCTACCCGGGACAATATTTGAAGCCACTTTTTATCGGTTACTGGACGATGATGGCTTTCGCTACCTGGCTCGTAAGTCGGGTGCCCTGGATGTAGGTATCGGGGCCGTTACCGGTGTGCCTACCGATTCCCTGAATTTTCTTGAGACCCTGGATATCTATGAAGAAGAGTTGCCGATTTGTCAGTTTCCGATGCATTACGGCGATGTTTTACCGACCATTAATTTTACCGTCAGTAACGATTTTCTGGTGACGGCTCAGGGTTTTGGACTTGACCATGCACCTGCTCAGTCAAAGTTTTATAGTTCTTACGAAATTAGTATTTCTGGTTGGGGAACGCTCCGCGTTAATGACCCTACAACCGGCGAGCCGGTAGAATTGGAAGTACTGTTGCAAGAGGTGCTTGAGTCTGAAACGGACAGCTTTTTTTTGGCAGGCATGCCGGCCCCTCCGACCTTGCTCGGAGCCTTCGGACTGGTTCAGGATGCAAAAAGTCAGGAAAAGTGTTATGAGTTTTGGGCCAAAGGACTAAACAGCCCGGCACTCATCATTTTCGAGTTTTCTGACGGCACCCGCACTGCGAGGGTCAATCCGGAGGTGGGCGGTTTCATCAGCTCTACCCGCAAAGTAGCCAGGGAGTACTTACCCGTTGCTGTTTCGCCCAACCCTGCAAACGGTCATTTCCAACTACAATTTGAAAAAACGGAAGCATCTCCCTGGGTTTTCGAATGTTCCAACCTGCTGGGCCAAACCATTCAACAGGAGGTGATTGACCTGCCGGCAGGCACGGTCAATGTTCCTGTTGTTACGGCCTCCGGCCAAACGGGCCTCCACGCCTTTGTTTTAAAAAATGCGAAAGGGGTTGTTGTTGCCTCCGGTAAAATCATGCTGCAATAAACATCCAGGTCAATCTGTTGGGGCAGCTTTTTTTTCCTGCCCCTCTTTTTTCATTTACCATTAAATACAACGTGATGAAGTTCCTTCAGAAAATACCACTTTGGCTGTGGTGCGGCCTGCTGCACGGCTTCTCCTGGCCACTATTCGAGCATCCCAACCTGTCGTTCCTGGCATGGTTTGCCTTCGTGCCGCTGCTCGTTTTTCTGGAAAGAAACAAAGATTCATTCTGGCGTTTCCTGGGAGGGGGCTACGGCGCCATGTTCGTATTCAGCTGCCTGGCTGCCGGTTGGTTATTCAATTTTCCGGAATCGACACTGGAAGTGGGGGTGATCTTTCTCACCGGGACGATATACATGTCAATCGTTTATCTACCCTTTTATTTTTTACAAAAAAAGCTGTCGTTCCAAAAAGCAGTCTGGCTGTTTCCGTTCCTGTGGGTAATTTGGGAATGGGTGTACCTGCCGCTTGAGTTTACCATGGGTACGCATTTGTTGTCCTATACCCAGAGCAGCAACACCTGGCTTATTCAATACGTCGACCTGACTGGCATGTGGGGCATTTCCTTTTGGGTTATCCTATTCAATGTGCTCATCTGGCAAGCAGGAAGGCCGCTGGGTTTCGATTTGCGAAGCGGGTTATTTCGCCGCCGCCTGGCTAAAATCAGCCTCGGTATGCTGGCGATACCGCTGCTCTACGCTGCTTACGTTTTTCACCAATACGCCAACATGCCGGGTGAATCAGCCACCGTCAGTTTGATTCCCACACAGTACACCGCCGATTTTCTCATGAATCCCAACAATCAAAAAGCAGTGGTCGAAGAAACGCTCATGCGGACCGACTCACTGGCCTACACCCGACTGCAAGCTGGCCAACACACCGACCTCTATCTCTGGCCTGAAACGGGTGCCAACTATCCACTGGACTTTAGCAATCTCGGTGCACTACTGCAAGAAGCAACCACGGACTGGGAGGCAGCCCTCATCACCGGATGCAAGGGCGTCCCCGCTGACTATAGTGAAGAGAACCTACGTACCTATGTTTCTGGTGTGCTCATTTCCGGAGAGGATAAAGACCTCCAATACCACCACAAAACCATCCTGACACCGGGGCAGGAATCTATTCCTTATGAGCAATGGCTCCGCAAAATTCCCGGCTTCGACAAACTCGATTTGCTCAGTAGCTTTCGAAAAAAAGGCACCACCGCCGAACCACTTACTCTTTCGACCATTGATGGCCGAACTTTCAAGGTGGGGGTATCGCTCTGCTTCGAACAATGGTATCCAAGTTATTGGGCGGAAACGGCGCGCAACGGCGCTGATTTCTTTGTACACCTGGCAGGAGAAGGCTGGTACGGTCGGGTAGGTTTCCAACAATACATGGCCAATGTCAGCCGCCTGCGCTGTATCGAGAACCGACACAGCCTGGCCCGGTGCGCCAATATTGGCCATTCGCTGTTCATCGACCCTTTGGGGCGGTTTTACGATCCTGTGGAACTGGGTGCCTGGTCATCGGCAACCGCAGCGGTGAAAGCCTCCAGCGTCGTCAGTTTTTATGCACGTTTCCCATGGCTGTTTCCGGTGGTTTGTCTGGTAGGACTTACTATCGGCAGCTTGCTGAGATGGGACTATGCAAAGATTAGCACCCCTGTTTTTCCGACTCGGAAAAAAATACTGGCTTGACAGGAACATACATGTTTTCCGCTCGAGCGATTAATTAATATCTAAAATGTAGATCAAATGAAAGTGAAAATCAAATTACGTTTTCTTCATCTATTCACCCTGGGCGTGTGCCTGGTTTTTTTATGCCAATCGCAGCAAGCGTTTGGTACAGTTAATTTAGTAGGTACACAGAATGCCTTCAATGAGGATATACCCTCTTATTTCAAAAGAAAATGGCCCGGTGAAAATGAAAATAAGTCTTTTGGCAAATTAAGATCACGAAACGGGAAAATGGATCGGAAAAAGAAAGGCAGTTTAGTAAAAGCTTCTTTTGGAAATCCGGTTACCATCACCGCAACCGATGCCGAAAATATGATGATGCCCGGCAATCAGTTGCTATTCCATTATAATCCGGACTTTTCGGCTACATCGATTTTGCTGGACATTGGAACGGCCAGTGGATCAGCCCAAACCTGGACCTTGCCGGCACACATTGATGCAACACTTCCCGTTGGTTATGTCTATGATTTTATAGCACCGGAGGAGGTCACACCAGTAGAGTGCCAGACCCCTTTTACTACCCATGTCATGAAATTGACCGAAGTGATTGACAATGATACCCTGGACATCTACGAACACTATGAGATCAGTCCACTTTTTGATGTAGAAGAACTCGGAACCACCATCGCTTTAAACGGGGAAGAAATTGGTTATTATGCTGATGCGGGCCAAACTTACGCCGATTTTCCAATAACCTATGGCGATGGGTTTATAAGCTATTCAGAATTATACTTTGGCGACCAAAGCCAATACCCTTATATCGCAGTAATTGCCGACATGGAAGTCGATGCTTTTGGTACTATTGAAACACCTTATGGCACTTTTGAATGTCTCCGGATGACTTTCATCAGCGAATATACCTTGTACGAAAGTGCTACAGATACCGGAACAAGTGTAACGGAATATGAAGTTGCATGGATCACGCGGGAAGGCTTTCGGTTTTATGCTACCCTGCCAGCAAACGAATTGAGTGGCCTCACTGAATTATCTTCCCTGATAATGGTTACCAATAACTTTTCGCCACTGGCCACCTGCCCTGCTCCTGAACAGGTAACTTGTTATCTGGATAGCGACAAAGATGGTTTTGGCGACCCCTACTTTTCCCGGCAATATTGCGGTAGCTGCGCCACGGGCTGGGTATTGGATAATACTGATTGCATTGATTTTGACCCTATCGTCGCTCCTGCTGTTCCTGCCAATGCTTTAAATTATACTAATTGTCCGGATGAACTCGTACCTCCCGGGGAGGGATTGGTCGTGGCGCCACCCGCCAGTGCAGGTTTAAATTATTTCAGCTCTCCCGATTTAGACATTTTGGATAATCAAACGGTTACCGATGTTATACAGGTTCCGGATGGATTCACAATAGAAGATTTGAACGTGTTTGTTTATATCGAGCATTCTTACATCGGCGATTTGGATGTAACCCTGACCAGTCCGAATGGAACCGCATTGAACCTGTGGACAGGCCTTTGCGAAGACACTAAAAACTTTATCGTAAACCTGGATGATGAAGCTCCGTTTGAGTCTGAGTTTTGTGAGTACTACACTTTCGGCGGAAACTTTATTGCCTCCCCCGATTTCGGCCAGACCCTGATGAGTGCCGTAGACGGCGAAAATGCTGTCGGTGACTGGACATTAACCATAACCGATAATGCCCTGGGCGACGCTGGGACGCTCGTATTTTGGGATCTGACCTTCACCGGATCGGAATTCACCGACGGAATTACCTGGTGGGATGCTCCGTTTGGTGGCACACAGGTCGGCACCGGCAGCGTTTTAGACCCAACCAACATCCCTGTCGAAAACGGTGGCCTGGATCCAAGCCAAACAGGCAACTATACTTATTGGGCACAATTTGAAAATGCCGGCACTTGTTCTGCAGGCCAGCGTGTGAGTGCTGTTTTTACCATCGAATCTCAACCTGTTGAAGCAGGCTGCTTGAATAAGAGTGTGACACTTGACAGCGAAGGGCAATATGAACTGGAGCCCGTCGAAATTTTCGATCCCTCCAATTCAAATGCCGGATGCGGCGAAATGCTCACGCCAGTTGCTATTTCGGCAACTTCTTTTTCCTGCGCCCAAGAGGGTGTCAACACGGTCACCCTAACGGCTGAAAATGAGAATGGCGACATCGGTACCTGCACCGCTGAAGTAACCGTTTTACCGTTTTTGCAAATCAGTTCGATAGAAAATACAGACGAAACCTGCGCCGGAGCCGGGGACGGTACCATTTCGATGAACGCCAGTGTTCCGCATGGACAGATCGGCTACTCCATCGATGGCGGTGCTAACTACCAATTCACCGGCATTTTCGACAATGTGACGCCGGGCACCTATGATCTGAAGCTGAAGGTATTCGGCATTCCAAATAGTTGTGAAAAAATGGCCACCGTCACCGTAGTGGCAGGCCCCCAACCAACGACCTGGTATAAGGATATGGACGACGATGGCTACACCGATTACGTAACGCAAACCAGTTGCACCCAACCAACAGGCTACAAAGCACTGGCGGAACTGAACGGTACTGAAGAAGACTGCAATGACGATAAAGCAAACTGGTTTCCCGGCCAGATCTGGTATCCGGACTATGATGTCGACTTTTACGGAGCTTTGCCAGCCGTGGTGCAGTGCTCCCGGCCCGCCGGACACCGCCGGGCAGACAACCTTATCAGCCTGGAAATAGATTGCGACAACAACAATCCGAACGTTAATCCTGGTGCAACAGAAATTTGCAACGGCATTGATGACGACTGCGATGGTGAAATAGATGAGGACACAACCGGCGGTTTGACTTATAACGGTAACCTTCACTTTTCAACTCAGACCGCTATCGACCTTTTTTCCCCTTGTTACAGCGTCATTAACGGCAACGTAATCCTGGCAGGGGCCGCCATCAACAGTCTCGCGAACCTATCCAACCTGGAGCAAATAACCGGCAACCTCACCATCCAATCCACGGGATTGGCTAACCTTACCGGACTTGACAATCTGACCGAGGTCGGTGGAACGCTCAATTGCTACTTCAACAGCTCGCTCTCTGCTCTGGAGGGATTGCAATCAGTCGAAAATGTAGGCGGCAACCTGGCTGTTTATTACAATTTCGAATTGTCTGACTGCTGCGCCATTGATGATTTATTGGAAAACAGCGGCGTCACCGGATCCACGATCATTTTCTTCAATGACAGCGGTTCACATTGCAACAGTGCAGCGGCCATCATCGCTGCCTGTCCTGTGCCTCCGACCGTAACTGGCCCCGGCCAACCTTCGGCCATCAACAACGCAGCGGTTTCCATGCAGCGGGCAGGTGCCCTGCACATCTTTCCCAATCCTGCCAGCCAACAGGTACAGGTTGATGTCAGCCGAACGGCACCGGCGGCCACCCTGCGCATCACCGATGTGCTCGGTCGGGTTGTTTTTGTAAAAGAATTAGCGGAAGGCGAAAACAGGGTGGCAATTGATTTGCAAAACGACCATTTTAAAAACGGCTTGCACTTACTTTCCATCACGGAAGCAGGGAAAACGATGGTGCAGCAGTTTATTGTCCAGCAATGACATTGCCTATTGACGTTAATACAGTGTAATTTAAATTTTCTTTAATTTTTCTTTCATGCAAGTGGGCCGGAGGATTCATCTCGCTTTGAGGCATCAGGCTGCTCGGCCCAAAGGGATTTTAAGGGGGAAATTTCCTGCGCCGCATTTCTTAAACTAATTAAAATTACACTGCAATTATACCACAACTGGTTTGTCCAAATAATTGATTTATCACTTGTATTTTATCGAAACGGGCGGCGCTGCAAAGTGCCGCTTTTTTTTATCTTCGACCTTTCATCATTGATAAATCTCCTGGAATGAAAGCACGCATTTTTCTTTGGTCCCTACTTTATTTTTCTACGCCTACCCTCTACTCCCAATGCCCCGATGCCTTCTTTTGTTCACAACTTGCAGAGGTAGTCATTTTCAAAGACTCCATCCCAATCTGCGAAGACATTTACGACGGAGAAAAGGATGGTTTCACTGATTATGTAGAATTTTTAGGCTGTCAAAATAAGCATACCTGGGTGACCAGATTCTATAAAAGAAAGGAAGTACTCAACTGCGAATTCACAAATAGTTTTGCCAGTTATGAGGAAACAGCGCCCTACCAAACGGTATTTTTCGATGACTTTGAGGGGGGACAAGTGGACTCCACCAAATGGCATTTACAGGACGATTTGCACCCGAACAGCCAAAACCTGCCCATCTGCAAGAATGGCGAAGTAAAGCTGCGCTCACCGGATAATCACTTTCTGAAAGACGGCCTGCTGCATTTTCAAGTTAAAAAACTGGAGCAACCCCTCGAATTTACCTGTGCCTTCCCGGACGGCACCGGCAGCACCAATCGGAGGAAATATACCACTTGCCGGGCTACCACTTTCCGGGACCGGGCCTGGTCGGGCAATGAGAGCTGTTTTCAATACGGCCGTTTCACCATCCGGTCCAAAAACCCTTCTGCCAAAGGTGCTGAGGGCTCTTTTTGGATGTTCGGCTGGGGCGCAGAGATAGACATTTTCGAAATGTGCAAGCCCAAATGCCACGAAATCCAAACGAACCGCTACAATTATTTACCTGACCCCTTTTCCGTTAACTGCGACCAGGAAAAAGGTCCTTTCGTCTCTTTCCCGCAAGACCACGATGTGGGA
>JBFIJS010000167.1:0-7734 GCA_041600595.1 Saprospiraceae bacterium
ATGATTCACGACATCGACATCGTGCTGAGTCTGGTGCAATCACCCATCAAAACGATCAGCGCCAGCGGGGTGCCGGTCGTCAGCGATTCGCCGGATATTGCCAATGCCCGCATTGAATTTGAAAATGGCTGCGTAGCCAACCTGACCGCCAGCCGGATATCCATGAAGCAGATGCGGAAGGTCCGGTTGTTTCAGAAGGATGCCTACCTGGGGCTGGACTTTTTGGAAAAAAGCGCCCAGATTATTCGCTTGCACGAACCGGACGGACTGGCCGAATTGCCGCCCGTTTCTTTTCCCCTGGAAACGCCGCACGGTACCAAGGTGCTGACCATGGAAATGGCTCCCGCCGAACAGGTGAATGCCATTCAGGAAGAACTGAAATCTTTTGCCCGCTCTATTCAGTCGGGAGAGCCTCCGGTGGTTTCGCTGGAAGAGGGGCACAAAGCATTAAGGGTAGCCTGGGACATCATGGAACAGGTGGAAAAACGCATACAGGGGACGGATGTAACGGCCCGGCCTGAAGTTGCAACATTTAACAAAGAAAGAGATGCTTTAGGGTAAATAATTGATAAAGAGGAGTTTAGACGGATTTACAGACGATGGATGCCGCACAAAAATCTAATGATTTGTTATTGATGAAAATATAAACGGCCATATTTCAGAACTTTGCACGCTTTTTGAAATCAACAAATTAAAGAAAATGAACATGAGAAATTTATTCCCGATTTTACTGATTACCATTTTATCGATAGGCTACTATGGCTGCAACCGCAACACTAAAGCCGATCCTGTAAAAAATGAAACCACGGAAGCGGTTAATCCGGAGAAAGAGAAAATGAGAAAATCAGCCGGTATGACCGCAACCTCCGGCATTTCCGCTCCGAAAAAAGATGCCGCCCTCAAAAACATCCAGCACAACCCCGTCCCTCAGGCTCCGCTGTCGAAGCAAGACAGCGCTAAGCTTTATGTCACCGACGACTACGTGAAAATAGTAGAAGCCGGAAGGGGCAAGACCTATCCCCGGAAAGATATTAAACTGCAGCTTTTTTCGGACAACGATAATATGTGGTACACCACCGAAGGACAAAAGGTGATGGAAGCCGTGATCATTTCTCAAAAAACGGATAAAGACCGGGAGCGGCATTATTATTATTTCAAAGACAATGCATATTGTTTTTACCGCCACCTGGAGATGGCGTTGAGTGGTACCGAACCATTTGTCCAGGAAACGATTGTTTTTTTTGAAGGCAATAAAATATTCGAGGTTCAGCAAAGACGACTGGATCTGAAGGCAGGGGAGAACCCTAACAAGTTGCTCGGCAAACCGTTCGAACGCCCGGCAGTGGACAAAGAAGCTATGTACAAAGAAATCGAATGGGTTTGGGGAAAATTGTTTGAGGCGATCGAAGATAACGAGATGGCAATCAATTAACCGTCTCCGAGTAACCCATTTTGTAAAGTTTTCCGACAGTGCCGGTAACGCGACAGTTGCCGGCACTTTTTTGCTTCATTTAATAGTTTGTACTGTAGCTTACATTTTGTCCCGTTTTTATATATTTGCCCATCAATCAGGTGCTGCCTGATTACTCATTCTCTCTACAAAAATTAGTTCTGCCAGATTTTGCTGTTGGATGAAAAAGGAATCATGCAGACCGGTCCGTTGAAAATTACCTTTCTTTTCGTTTAGCGCCAGCTCAAATAATAACGAATCGGGATATTCAACCTCGTTGGACCGGCAGACCAAAATAGCTCTGATCAGTTTTTTCCAAAATCGAAAAACCGGATTGGACATACTATCTGGCTTACGGAAGACAGTCACCATTCAGGATACATTGGCCACAAGCCCGGCGGCTGTTCCAGTAGTTGAAAAATCAGACTGAGCATATTCGTTGCTCCATTATAGCTTATCCCTTCTATCAAGTTTAAAGGCATTTCAACATTATTTAATAACACCAAGCGATACCCATGAACATGCGTCTAAGTTTACTATTATGCTGGTCCTTTCTCTTTTTCGGGTGCAACACCCAAAATAACAGCTCTACTAATCTCAGGGAAGAAACATCCTCCAGTCCTTCTACCTGGGACGAAGGTCCTTTGTTTAAAGCCTTACCGGCGGAACAAACCGGCGTGACCTTCAACAATTTGGTCGATCCGGCCAAAGTCCTGAGTCCGCTTCAGTATGTCAATGTTTACAACGGGGCTGGTGTGGCTATCGGCGACATCAACAACGACGGGTTGCCGGATATCTATTTCACCGGTAATATTTCGGATAACAAACTTTACCTCAACAAGGGCAATATGCAGTTTGAGGACATTACTGCGGCCTCCGGAACCGCCTGTAAAGACAGTTGGAGCAATGGTGTGACCATGGCGGACGTCAACGGCGATGGTTTTCTCGATATATACGTTTGCCGGGCCTATTACAGCGATAAGGCGAGAAAATCCAACCAGCTGTTTATCAACAATGGAGACCTCACATTCACCGAAAAAAGCAAGGAATATGGCTTAGACGATGCCAGTTACAGTATCACGGCAACGTTTTTTGACTACGATAAAGATGGCGACGCCGACCTCTATGTCGGCAATCACCCGCTAAACCGGAGTGTACTCACCTACAATGAGCACCTGGCAAAATGGAAAAACCCGGCAGATGAAACGAGCGACCATCTTTTCCGGAATAATGGCGACGGTACGTTCACCAACGTCACCCGGGAAGCAGGTATTTTGAATTATTGCTGGACGCTGGGAGTCGTATCAGCCGACCTCAACCAGGATGGCTGGCTGGATCTCTACGTGAGTGTGGATCATACCGAACCCGACCGCTACTACCAAAACAATGGAGATGGTACTTTTTCGGAAGTCTCAAATGAGAAAATGAAGCACATGTCTTTTTTCAGCATGGGTGTTGATGCGGCCGATATCAATAATGACGGATTGGTGGACCTGGGGGTTGTGGAAATGTTGTCGACTGACAATTTCAACGAAAAAACAAAAATGGCTCCCATGAACCCGGACCGCTTCTGGCGGATGGTGGAAGTCGGCTACGAATATCAATATATGCGCAATATGCTTCACCTGAATACTGGGGGCGGAGCATTCAGTGATATCGGGCAAATGGCTGGTATTCAACGGACTAACTGGAGCTGGGCCGCCCTCTTCGCTGACTTTGACAATGACGGGTGGAAAGATTTCTTTGTCGCCAATGGCTACCTTCGGGAGTACATGGATAAAGACCACACCAACAAGTTTACCAAGTCGTTTGAAGAGGCGAAAGCCGCCGGCGTGGACAACCAGGCGATGATCAGGGATTACGGGAGAAAGGCTCCGATCAACCCCGTGCCCAACCATTTTTTCCGCAATAATGGCAACCTCACTTTCGATGAAATGGGCCCCGAGTTCGGGCTCGACAGCAAGTCGTTTTCATCCGGTGCTGCCTATGCTGATCTCGACAACGACGGCGATCTCGACCTGGTGGTAAACCATACCAACGACCCTGCTTCCGTTTATCAAAACCAGGACCGGGAAAGAGGGGGAAACAACTACCTGCGGGTGAAATTGGTGCATCCCGGGGGCTACTGTCCGGTAGGCACCAAAGTGACGATCGAGACGCCTCAGGGCATTCAGTTTCAGGAGTTTACCTATACCAGAGGCTACCAGTCTTCGGTTGAGGAAATCATCCATTTTGGAGTTGGGAGGTCGGCTGCCGTGCAGAAGTTGACCGTTGACTGGACGGATGGCCGTCAGCAGGTGCTGGAGAATGTGGCGACCAATCAGGTAGTCGCAGTCGATCACCAAAATGCAGTTCCTAAAACCCCAAAAGCCCGGCCAGCGCCATTGTTTGCCGATGTTACGAGCCAGAGCGGACTGATTCACCGACATCTTGAATACGATTTTGACGACTATAAACGCCAGGTTTTGTTGCCCCATAAAATGTCTCAGTTTGGTCCGTTCATCAGCTCTGGCGATGTGGATCGGGACGGCCTGCCCGATGTCTATCTGGGTGGCGCCAACGGCCAACCCGGTACCTTGTTTTATCAAAAATCACCGGGACAATTTACCAAGGCCGATATCCCGTCGTTCCTGATCGATCAAAATAGCGAAGACATGCAATCCGTGTTTTTGGATGTCAATAACGATGGTTTCATCGACCTGTACGTGGCCAGTGGCGGCAATGAGTTTCAGGAAGATTCCGAAATGCTGCAAGACCGGCTCTACATAAATGTCGGGAAAGGGATGCTGCAAAAAGTAAAAAACGCCCTGCCCGATATCCGGATCAGTACGAGCTGTGTAAAACCATTTGATTTTGACCAGGACGGCGACCTCGATCTTTTTGTCGGGGGGCGCCAGGTGCCCGGCAAATACCCCAGCCCGGCCAACAGCGTTTTGTTGAAAAATGAAAAAGGCAGGTTCGTGGATGCCACGGCTACGCTGGCCCCGGCCTTTCAAAACCTCGGAATGGTCACCGATGCCCTCTGGACAGATATTGATGCCGACGGAACGGCCGAACTAATCGTGGTTGGTGAGTGGATGCCGGTTACTGTATTCAAACAAGCGGGCGGGCAGTTTGTCAATGTCACCGAAGATTTTGGGTTGCAAAACAGCACCGGCTGGTGGAACCGGATCGCTCAGGCGGATATCGACAACGACGGCGATATGGACTATGTGCTGGGCAACCTCGGATGGAATTACAAATACCAGGCGTCTGAGGAAAAGCCGTTCCACGTCTATGCAGACGATTTCGACGGCAACGGAACCTTCGATATTGCCCTTGGTTATTTTCTGGAAGGCGAAACGTTGTATCCGGTGCGGGGGCTGCAATGCTCTTCCGAGCAAATCCCCACGATCAAAAATGCCTTTCCGACTTACACGGCTTTTGGTAAAGCTTCGATCCATGACGTGTACGGTGAAAAACTCAACGATGCGCTGCATTACGAAGCCAAAAACTTTTCCTCTTCCATTTTGAAAAACCTCGGTAATGGTTTGCTCCAGCTCAGCAACCTGCCGAGTGAAGCGCAGATCGCCCCGGTCAATGCCATCGTACTCGAAGACTTTGATGGCGATGGCCATATCGACATCCTGCTGGGTGGCAACCTGTATGTCTCAGAAGTGGAAACGGGCCGGGCCGATGCCGGCAAGGGCCTCTTCCTCAAAGGTGCCGGTAACGGGACCTTTAAACCATTTTTCAATTACGATTCCGGGCTCTCTCTCTCCGGTGACCTGAAAGATATTCACCTGATCCAAACCGGTAACCCCGCCGATAAACTCATGATTGTCGGTAATAACGATTCCGCCTACCAGGTCATTCGGTGGACAGGTGGGGATGGAAAACAGCTCTCTTCAATGGAATAGACACCCTTAAGACCGGGATAACTGCCAAATTTCCAGTTATCAACCTTTTACAACCTGTAACAATGAAAAAGTATTCGGCCTTAATCAGCATCCTTTTTGCGATGCATCTGATGGCTGGATGTCATGTTGAGCGTGTAGAAAAGGAGAGCGGACAAGAAGAATCGATTCGGTTTAAGGAACATGACCCGGCAAAGAGCGGCTTGTTTTTTTCCAATTTATTGGATGAAAATACGCTGATAAACCCCTTTAATTATATCAACGCATACAACGGCGGAGGTGTCGCTATCGGTGATATCAACAACGACGGGTTGCAGGATGTGTTCATGACCGGCAACATGGTTTCTTCCAAATTATTCTTAAATCGGGGAGGATTTAAATTTAAAGACATAACCGTTTCGTCAGGGACCACAACGACGGGTTGGTGCACCGGTGTGACCATGGCTGATGTGAACGATGATGGCTGGCTGGATATTTATGTAAGCCGTTCCTACCACGATGAGCCCAATGAGGCGCTGAGGGAAAATTTATTATTTATTAATAACCAGGATGGGACCTTTTCCGAGATGGCCGCTGAATACGGAATTAATGATCAAAACTTCAGCATCGGTGCTGCTTTTTTTGATTACGACCGGGACGGCGACCTCGATTTAATTGTAGCCAATCACCCGCGCTTCCGGCTGGTTTCTTTAATGACGCATTATAATTATTGGAAAAATCCGGTGATGAAATACAGCAACCGGTTACTCAGAAATGACAGCGGAAAATTTACCGATGTGACGGAAAGCTCGGGTCTGCTTACCTACTCTTTTAGTCTGGGCGTCGTTACTTCAGATCTGGATCAGGATGGTTGGCCGGATATTTACATTTCTGTAGATCATGATGAGCCAGATATAATTATGCATAATAATGGCGATGGAACTTTTACCAATATTACCGATACGGCATTGAAACAAAACAGCCGCAGCTCGATGGGTATTGATGCAGGAGATTTAAACCACGATATATATCCGGATATATTGGTGGTGGAAATGTTGAGCGAGGATCATTTTCGGGAAAAAGTATCGATGGGTATGCAGACCGTTGAACGGTTTGAATATTTAATCGACAGTCTGAAATTTAAATATTACCAAATGCGGAATTTTCTGCATTTAAATAATGGCAATAATACTTTTAGTGACGTCGGTCAATTGGCGGACATTCACCGGACCGACTGGAGCTGGACGGGCCTTTTTATGGATGCCGATAATGATAGCTGGCAGGATATATATATTACCAATGGTTATTACCGCGATATTTACAATAAAGACAAGGGTAATGCCTTCGATTCTGTGATGATGACGCTGGGAAATGATATGGCCACGAAAAATAAACTGGCTGCCGAATACGCCCGTAGTTGTGAGCAAACATTAATTCCCAACTATTTTTTTACTAATAAAGGTGATTTTAAGTTTGATAATTCCACCGCTACTGCAGGGCTTGACAAACCGACCATTTCCAATGGCGCCGCTTACGGTGACCTGGATAATGATGGCGATCTCGATCTGGTAGTGAATAACCTGGGAGCCCCTTCTCTTTTATACGAAAATAAATCGGGTAATAAGAATAATTATTTGCGATTTAAAATGGCTTATGAACCCGGGAAAACCTCCGTTGGAACCAAGGTTTTTTTAACACATCAGGGAGAGCAACAAATGCGGGAATTACTGACTACCCGCGGTTATCAATCGGGCAGCGAACCATTTATTCATTTCGGGACCGGTACTGCCTCGGTTATCGAAAAGGCAGAAATTATCTGGCCTGACGGACGAGTACAAGTAATGGAAAATATACCCGCAAATCAAGTAGTTACAGTCGTTTATAAGAATGCAACCGGTAAGTATGAAAAACCCGTAATAAAAGGCTTTGTCAAAGAATTGACGGCGGCGGATTCCGGGATTGATTTTGTCCAAAATGAAAACTTTTACAACGATTATGACGACCAGGTTTTGTTGCCGCATAAAATGTCGGAGCAAGGGCCTTTTATTAGTAAAGGTGATGTCAATGGTGATGGGTTGGAGGATATATACATCGGAGCACCGGCAGGCCAGTCGGGGGTCTTATATGTGCAGGAAAAGAATGGACGATTTATTAAAAAATATATTGCAGCATTTGAAAGAGATAAAGAACTGGAGGATGCCGGCAGCAGTTTTTTTGATGCTGATGGCGATGGTGACCAGGATTTATTAGTGGCCAGTGGCGGCTACGAATACGAACAAAACAGTCATAAATATCAACCTCGCTTGTATTTAAATAATGGTCGGGGTGATTTTATTCTGGCAAAAAATAATTTTCCGGAATGGAGGCACAGCGGCTCTTGTGTGCGGGTTATTGATATTGAAAATGACG
>JBFIJS010000168.1:0-7720 GCA_041600595.1 Saprospiraceae bacterium
AATACCGACCAGGCCATCCAACTGCACCGAACCGTATCTGGCAATGCTGCCGGCATACAAGGCAGCTCTCGACTCAAGTGCTTTGGCAGCCCATTTTCCCGCTCTGCCTTTTTGGCCAACCCATTTGTTGGGCAGCAACTCGAAGGCCAGTCGGGCATCGGCCAAAACCTGATCGTAAACTTCCTGTTCCGTATTTCTTGCCGGAAAATATTCTTCCTCGGGTGTGTTGTTGGGATCTTGTGGTACCAGAATCAGAGGCACGCCACCGTAGCGTTTTGCCATTTCAAAATAACTGAAAGCACGCATAAAATAAAGCTCCCCCAAACGGTTGTTACGCTCTGCTTCCGTGAGCACATCCGTCCCGATGTTTTCAATGTTTTCCAGCGAGTAGTTGATTTTCCAAATGTTGAAATAGCCCCACCAGTCCATTGGCCAGTAGTTGTTGGCAGTGCCCCAGTTGCCCGGCCGGATAGTATTGGTAGCTGGTGTCCACGAATAAGTGCTCATAGCCAAATCCGACAAAACATCGCGGTGTGCTCCCCATCCGGCACCGCCACCGAAGTCTTGGAGGTAGTCCCAGGGCATATTGTCATAAATTTTGAACAGATAGGTGTCCATCAGGGCTTTGTCACTCCAGACATCACTTTCGGTGATTCGGTCTAAAGGAGGCTGGTTCAGAAAATCGCCGTTGCAGGCGGAAAACAAGAAAATGATCAGGATTAGTTGCCAATTATATCGTTTCATAATTCCTTCTTTTAAAGTGTGATGTTAACGCCGAATGTTAAAGATTTTGTTTGCGGATAATACCATCCGACAGAAGACTGCATTTGGGGGTCAAATTCTTCCTCGTAAGTTTTTAATACGAATAGATTGTAGCCTGTCGCAAACACCCTGATTTCCTGAAAGCCAGGAATCATCATTGACTTGGGCATGGTGTAGCTCAGGTTGATATTTTTAAACCGGATGTGTTTGCCATCCCGCTTCCAGAAGTCGGAGTATCGATAGTTGTTGTCATTGAAACCTCCGTCTGTGATGCGGGGGTAAGAGGCGTCCGGGTTTTCCGGAGTCCAGTAATCCAGTTGGTAGGTATAGCCGTTAAACCCATTTCTGAGTGGGCTCTGGGCTTCGCCATCCAGGTAAATATCGTAGCCTGAAGCTCCGGTCAGGAGGATAGACAAACTGAAGTTTTTGTATTCGGCAAATAAATTCAGGGAATAATTGTAAGCCGGTTTGTCACCATTGCCAAATACTTTTTGATCCCGTACATCAATGATGTTATCCCCGTTGAGGTCCACATATTTAACATCGCCCGGTTGCAGGCTGGCGTTGCCGTTGTTATCTTGAATCGGACTTTGCTCTATTTCTTCCTGACTTTGAAACAATCCGTCGGAAATGTACCCCCGGCGCAGATTGGTATACCCACCGGTGATAGTCAGGTTTTGTCGCATAAAATCATCGGTAATCATGGCTTCGTCGATGAACTCAGCCTTCTCTCTGGAACGGGAAACGTTTAGCCCGGCGCCTACTTTCCAGTTTTTGTTCAGGGTTCTGTTATAAGTCATCGCTATTTCATAGCCTTCATTGGAAAACCGGTAGAGATTTTGGGCCGCAAGGCCAACGCCCAATGTGCTGGGCACGCTCGCCGAGGCAAATGCCAGAACGTCATCCCGGTTGCGGTAGAAATAGTCTGCCGAAATGGAAAACTGCTCGTTCAGGAAAGTGGCATCGATTCCGACGTCATAGGTGGTGATGGTCTCCCAGGTCAGATCTTTGTTGGCCAGAGAGGTGTTGTCGATGGTAGGGATAGCCGTTTCGTTGATCGCAAAAAAGCTGTTGTAAGTAAAACCTGACAACCATTGGTAGGCGGCTGTACCATCATTGCCGGCGGTTCCGACTGATGCCCGGAGTTTGAGGTTTTGCACTATTCCCGACAGCGGGGTAAAGAATTTTTCCTCGGATAACCTCCACCCAACGGAAACGGATGGGAAAAAGCCCCATTCGTTGCCCGGAGCGAAACGGGAAGAACCGTCATAGCGGAAGGAAGTCTCGATAAAATATTTTGCTTTAAAATCATAACTTAAACGACCGATCAATCCCAACCGGTTTTCCCGGTACTCGCCTCCATTGGCATCTTTATTTTCGTTGGAACCCGCAAACAACTGGTCTATTAAATCAGATTGATAATCCTGGCGGCGGCCAAAAAAGTTTTCGCCCTGGTTTTTCTGCAATTCGCCGAGCGCCAATACCGAAAGGCTGTGTTTGCCAAAAATCCGGTCATAATTGACGGACTGCTGGAGCACGTAGTGGTTGTTGTAGCTCATGGACTGCGTCAGCACAGTCTCACTAAAAGAACCTTCCGGGCTGGCAGTGAAAACATTGTACGCTCCTGTTTGGCGGTTCAGGGTGTAGAGTTCGTAGCTTTTACCCCAGTCTTTGGCGTAATTGGTATTGTAAACCAGCGAGCCATACGATTTGACACTGAGCCCTCTGATTTGGCGAACGTCCCATTGCAAGGAGAGTTTTGTGTCAATATTATTGTTGCGGGCACGGTAATAACCGGCGTTGAAATCCCTGATTCCTTCCAGGATATGATTGGGGCTGAAACTGGGCCGGGCCGGTGTGCCATCGGGATAATAAGCCAAATTGGTGGGGAGCGCCCTGCTTAGCTCCCGGAAAATGTTATAAGCAGAGTAGCCCGGAGCCTCATTCAATCTGCGACGGCCGGCCAGGTTGAATTGCAGGTTTAAATCATCGGTAATGTCGGCATCAATGTTCGACCGTAGGTTGTACTGTTGATAGCTCAGTACATCTTCGGTATAATTGGAGCCCTGGTCCAGAAAGCCGGCGGAGACAAAATACCTGATTTTACTGTTTCCTCCGGCTACGTTCAGGTTGTGGCGTTGCTGAGAGCCCCAATCCTTGAAAACCAAACTTTTCCAGTCCTCATTGGGGAAATTTATGGGGTCGGAACCCGATCTGAATGCTTCAATTTGTTCCGCTGAATAAAACGGATCGAGGCCATCGTTGCGCAAGCCTTCATTCAATACCGTAGCTCGTTGCACACTGTTTAAAAAATCGGGATAAGAAGTAAAGGACGTGTAGGTAAACTGATTGCTGTAGTTCAGTTTTGGCTTACCGATTGCACCTTTTCTGGTTGTCACCAGCACCACTCCGTTACCTCCCTGAACACCGTAGACAGCAGCTGCGGCCGCATCTTTGAGCACCGATATGCTTTTAATTTCGTTGGGATCCAATTCATCAATACTGCCGGGCGAACCATCAATGATGACCAGCGCATTCCCGAAGTTTCTGACTTCAAAAGAGGAAGGACTAAATCCGGGTTCACCGCTTCCCTGTCTGACAAATAATCCCGCCGCTAACCCTTCCAAACCGTTGCTCACATTGGCAACCGGTAGTTTTTTCAGCGTTTCTTCATCCACCACAGAAACGGCGGAGGTAAGTTTAACCTTTGACTGGCTGCCATAGCCGACGACTACAACTTCGTCTAACACGGAACCCGATGACAAAGCAACGTCAATAACACTAAGGGAATCAATTTTAATCACCTGCGAAGCGTAACCAGTGTAAGTAAATTCGAGGGCGGTAGCGTTTTCGCTGGCTTCGAGCGTGTAACTACCATCAATATCTGTGATGGTGCCGGTATTGTCACCGATAATGAAAATATTGGCACCAATAAGGGCCTCTCCGGTGACAGCATCTGTCACTTTGCCGGTGACTTTTATCTGTGAGTAGAGTGGAATGAATGCAATAAAAAGCAAACAAAAGAAAAGGAAAAGTTTACGCATGATGTAGAATTTTTCGTTTCATAAAAATTGTATTGTACTACCAAATGCTAATGGACGTTGAGTCAGGACAAAACAAGCACATGACAAGCACCTTTGTCTCATTAGAGGGCACGACAATCCTACGACAGGTAAATATTTAGCTGGAAATCAAGGGGTTGCTCTACGATAAGCAGGTGGATGGAGCACGCCTGATCAGGTTAATCCTCCGTCTTAAAGACCGTGATGTACCTCGTCAGGTCTTCGTCTTTGGGCAGGTTCAGGCGTTTTTTGAGGCGATAGCGGCTCTGTTCAACTCCCCGGCTGGATACGTTGAGTAGAGAGGCGATTTCTTTTGTACTGAGGTTGATCCGGATGAGGGAGCAAAGCCGGATATCGTTCTGGGTAAGACCAGGATGTTTGGCCAGTAGTGCTTTGACAAAATGTTGATCCACCTGATTGAAATATAGATTAAACTCTTCCCAGTAATCCTCGCTCATAAGTTCCCGGTCAAGTTTATGCACCAGTTGGCGCAGCTTGTAGGAGGGGGTTTCTTCAAGGCTTTTTAAATCATTTTTAATGTCAGACAGAATTTCGTTTTTGTGTGCGATCTGCACGGCAGAAAACATCAATTTAGAATTTTTAGCTTCTACTTCCGTCGCCAGTTTTTCATTTTGCAATTGTAATATCTGCCGGTTATGTGCGGCTTCTTTCCGCTTGATCAAAAACACGACTCCGGCCGAAGCCAGCCCTGCCAGGAACAATGCCGCCAACAACCGAAACCAGATTGTTTTCCAAAAGGGTGGCTTGATATATATGGCAAGAGAGGACTCCTGTTCTTTATGTTTTAATCTAAAAGTATAATTTCCAGGATCGAGGTTGGAATAGCTCACGGCATGCTGTCCGGCAGCTGTTGTTCGCCATCGGTCATCAAAGCCTTCCATTTTAAAGGAAAATTCATTTTCCAGCGGGCTGGTAAAATCAGAGGTGGAGAACTCAATAGAAAAGTGTTTGTCTAAATAACTGAGACGGACAAATGCAGCCTCTTCAATTGGTTGCTCCAGCACTGTTCGTCCATTCTTCATTTTACCAACCGGCACGCTTTTGTTGAGGATTTTAAAATCAGTAAAAATCAGGTCGAAATTGGCAGTTCTGCTTTTGACCCAGTCTGGTTGAATAGCATGCAGTCCATTAATTCCACCAAAATAAAGCTTGTCTGCGGCAGTATGCAAAATGGCCATCTGGTTAAACTGATTGGAGTTTTGCATGGCACGAAAATCGAAATTTCGGATATCTCCCGATGCAGGGTTGATACGGCTGATACCTTCAAAGGTTGAGACCCAAATCATGCCCGCAGTATCTTCTGCAATGCCCATCACGCTGTTGGCGATAAGGCCATCTTTTTTACTGATGCACTCAAAATGACCGTTGCCCATCCAACGGTTCAGCCCACCACCTTCGGTGCCGATCCAGAGTCGACCCTGACTATCCTGGAAGATCGACCGCAGCTCGTCGTTGCTCAGAGAAAACGAATCCTGAGGATGATAGCAATAATGTATAAACTGATTGGTGGTTTGGTCCCAGCGATCGAGGCCATTGTCTGCCGTGCCGATCCAAACCTGATCGTCTTTGTCAACAAAAACAAACATGATGTGATCCGCAGCGATACTGCCGGAATCATTAGCATCGAACCGAAACGATGTGGATTGCCGGGTGACCGGGTCCAGGGTAAGTAAGCCTTCGCCCATGGTTCCAAGCCATAGCCGGCCATTTTTTCTGGCAGCTATTGACCAAATATTTACTCCATGGAGTAGGTGTTCAAATGAATTGGTTGTCGGATCGTACCGATCCAGTCCCTGACCAAAAAGTCCGATCCAGAGTTGGTTTTGCTCGTCTTCGTACAACGATTTTACGATATTGCCTCCGATAGAAGCCGGGTTGGATGGATCTGCTTTAAAAGGAGTGGTCGAAAATTGGCTGTTGGCACCTTCCAGCCAATTGAGTCCACCGCCGTCTGTTCCTACCCATATTTTCCCATCCCGGCTTTGCAGAATCGATAAAACGGAACGGTTCTGCAATTCTTCGTTTTTGATCAGGGTAGGGGTGAGAGATTCAAACCAGGTTTTGCCGGGTTTATAAACATTCAAGCCGCCATTAAAAGTCCCAATCCACAGATTGCCAATTTTATCTTCCAGGAAACATACCAGAGCATTGCTGTTGAGGGAAGTCGATTCATTGAGCTGGCTGCTTTGGATGAGAATCTTTCCTGATTGGGGATCATAAATATTGAGACCGCCACCATCAGTAGCGATGTACACCAATCCGTCTTCCATTTTATGAATATCCCTGACCACATGGGAGCTGATGGCTTTGTCACCATTTCCGGGGGCAAAATGATCGTACGTTCGGTCTTTAAGATTCATTTTGTAGAGACCGGTTCCCTCTGTTCCGACCCACAGGAAATCGTCGTCCAGGAACAATGTTTTACGATAGCCTCCCATATTGGGATGATTGGGTAGCATCTCGTGGCTTAGCGCAAATTCATTTTGACTTACCTGAATATTGAGTCCTCCACCGGCTGCCGCAATCCAGATTGTCCCGTATTTGTCCTGCACGATATCAAAGACGACATTGCTGGACAAGCGGCTGTTTTCGACGGTAAAGATCTTGGAGTCGTGCGACCGGGGATTGTATTTAAGTATACCTGCACCGACGGTTGTGATCCAGATGTTGCCGGCGGCATCTTCAAAGAAAGCGGAAATATCAAAACCTTTGATCGGAGCAAAAGCAGGATCATTGTGCAGGTTGATAAACTTGTCGGTGTCGTTTGCTCTTAGGTTGATGCCATTTTTTCTGGTACCTACCCAGAGGTTTCCCGACCGGTCCTCAAATAGTGCCGAGATATTTCTGCCAATAAAACCGATTTCTGCGCCCTTCTGCTCATCCGACCGGTAAACAGAAAAGGAATAGCCATCGTATTTATTCAGCCCATTTTGTGTTCCAACCCAGATATAGCCGTACCGATCCTGGAGCAGACAGTAAACAGAGTTGTGGGAAAGCCCTTCCTCGATTGACAGGTGGTCGAACTTCAGGATAGAGGCTGCACTCCGCTGTCCTGTGCAAAAATGTGGAACGATGATACAACACCAAAGAAAGAACTGACCAAGGCAAAAAATGTGTGAAGTAAACCGCACTATCAATGTTTGCTTCGAACTCATGAAGTTTGTACGTATGAGGCGATGAATTTAAGTCCAAATTTGTCGCAAGGTACGTTTTATCCGGGCAAAGGAAGACACAAGGAATTTTTTGGCGTTCCTTCCGGAAAACATAAAAGGCTAATAAATAATGTAACCTGATAACTGGAAAAGGTGTGGATAGCGATCAGGGCCTGCGTTAAACTGACTCCTCCAAAATATTTTCTCCAGACGCATGGCCAAACCACGAACCGAAAAATGCTTTTATCCCATCCACCGCCAGATAGATCACCGGGATCACAACCAGGGTCAAAATCATTGAACTCAACAGCCCGCCGATGAGCGCCCAGGCCAGACCGTTTTTCCACTCGGCAGCGGCGCCCTGAGCCAGGGCAATGGGTAAAAACCCAATTGCCATAGAGAGGGTTGTCATTAAAATAGGTCGCAATCGGGTCCGGCCCGCTTCTACCAGTGCCTCGTGGGTATTCATACCTTCTATTTTAGCCTGATTGGCAAAGTCGATCAACAGGATAGCATTTTTAGCCACCAGGCCCATCAACATGATAATGCCCACTATGGAAAAAATATCGAGAATGCTCAATGACAGGGCCAGGCCAAGCAATGCGCCGATCAGGGCCACGGGGAGGGAAAAGATGATCACAACCGGATAGACCCAGCTGTCGTACAAGGCTACCAGGATCAAATAGACTAAAAGAAAACTTGCCAGGAAGGCCAGCCCCAGGC
>JBFIJS010000169.1:0-7712 GCA_041600595.1 Saprospiraceae bacterium
GAATTCGTGGGAAATATTGGCAAAAAACTGAGATTTCAACTGTCCCAACTCCTGCATTTTCATGAGTTCGACATGCTCCATTTCCAGTTGGTTTTTCAACCGTTCCCGGGCGATGATATTGTTCCTTGCCCACAACAGTCCTCCGACGATCAGCAATCCGTACAGCAAATAAGCTGCTTTGGTGGCGTACCAGGGGCTGGCGATCCGGATGGATAGCTGGGCGCCGGTTTCGTTCCACACCCCATCGTTGTTGGCCGCCAGCACACGAAAACGGTAGTCACCAGGGGGGATATTGGTATAATAACCGACACGTCCGTTCCCGTTTTCCCGCCATTCTTCGTCGTAGTTCTCCAACTTGAATTTATACCGGTTCTTCTCCGCCTGGATATAGTTGGTGGCGGCAAACTGGAAGGTGAGGTCGTTTTGCCAGTATTCCAGATCCAGCTGCTGATCGTTGTAGATTCCCTTGAGTAGTTTGGTGGTCGAGGCTGCCTCTTTCCGGTCGGGAGCCGTAACCGCAGTGATGTAAACTGACGGCGGTTTGGCGTTTTTATGGCCCAAAACATTTTTCGCATTAAACTGATTAAAGCCGTTGATCCCTCCAAAAAACAACTCGCCGCTGGCTGTTTTGAAAAAAGATTTTTTGTAAAATTCATTGGATTGCAAGCCGTCACCGACGGTAAAGGTCCGGACTGACTGATCCAGCAGGTTCATGCAGAAAAGTCCCTGATTGGTGCTTCCCCATAAATTCCCGATATCGTCCGTGCCCACAGCATAGACCATATCACTGGGCAAACCGTCCTCCCGGGTGTAGCGGCGCAGGACGTCGGTCTCCCGGATATATTGGTAGAGGCCCTCTCCTGCCGATGCCAGCCAGATTTGCCCCGTTTCGTCCAGAAAAATAGTGTTGATCCTGGTGCCGTGATGTACCTGGTCTTTTTTTCTGGTTAAAAAACTTTTCGAACCAATAATTTGGAGTTTGTCGTCGAGGGTAACCCTTTGCACCCCGTTGGCCTCCATGCCGAGCCAGATGTTACCTTCCCTGTCCTCCGCAATCGCCCGGATATTATTGCTCAGCAGATCATTCGGACCAGTACCTTTTTCAAAATGGGTAAGCAAGCCCGACACCGGGTCGTAACAATCCAGGCCATTGCTGAATGCTGCAATCCATACTCGCCCCTTACTGTCCTGAAAAAGGGCATGGATATTTTTACCGCAAATATTGGCGGGCCGTGGCGGCTGTTTTTTAAATTGGACAAATTCCCTGGTGCCATTGTAAAGGATATTCAGGCCACCATTCCAGGTGCCGACCCAAAGGTTGCCCTGGCGGTCGTACAACAGCGATACCACTTCATTTACATTGAGGTTGCCGGCTGTGGACAAATCAAAATGTTGCAAAAAACGGCCGTTTACAGGATCATAATGAAACAAGCCACTGCCGTCGGTGCCGACCCACACGTTGCCGGCTGCATCCTCGGCAAAAGAACTGACCAGATCGAGGGGCGTGACTTTTTTCGCCACGATGGCCTGCTGGATGGTTTTGAATTTTTGTACGTACGGGTCAACTTTATTCAACCCCCTCAGGTAAGAACTGATCCAGACCGTCCCGTCCCGGTCTTCGAACAAAGCCCAGATTGAGTTGCCGTTGAGGCTGCCCGATGCATCAAAAGTCTGATCATTTTTCTTAAAGAGCTGGAGCGACTGATCGGATAAATTGAGCAGAAACAATCCTTTATTTTCCGTCCCGATCCATACCTTATTATTGGTTTCCAAAATAGAAAGCACCGTAGAACTGGCCAGGTCCCGGTATTTTTCATCGTTTGCCGAAGGATCAATGGAGAAGTTGAACTGACTCCCATTGGCCGTCATTTCCCGGATCCCATCGTTGGCCCCTACCCACAGCCGTCCACTTTTTCCTTTGTGCAAACACCGGATGGTCTTGCCGTTGAGGTAGGTTTCCGGCCGGATAAAACCGGGACTCCCCGGCAGACCACTTCCTTTGCGCAGCAGTTTCAGGCCGCCACCCCCGGTTCCTACCCACAGGTTACCCTGCGAGTCTTCACAAATAGCGGGAATGTTTTCCTCCTGTAAATAAGCACGATTGGAGCTGCCGGTGAGGAAATTATAAAACTCATTAGACCCCGGATCGTAAAAGCTCAGGCCGTTGTTGAAAGATCCGATCCAGATTTTGCCATTGGTGTCTTTGTACAACGCCATGATGTACTGGCCCGCCCCTTTCAGTTTTTCGTCCGGTTTGGAAAATTCTTTGGTGTAAATGTCGAACAGGCTGATGCCGCCACCGTAAGTGCCGATCCAGATTTTGCCATGACCATCGTAGAGCAGACTCTCGATGGCCTCGTTTTTTATCGAACTTGAGTCACTTTTTGAATTACGGTAATTGACGAATTCGACCCCGTCAAAACTATTCAGGCCGTACCGGGTACCAAACCAGATAAACCCCAGCTCATCCTGCACCATGGCCGTTACCGTATTCTGAGATAATCCATCATTGACTTTTTGGAAAACAATATCGCCCGGCTGGGCAAAAGAAAAGATGTGTAACCCAACCACCATACTCCAATAAAGAGCAAACCTCCTTAGCCCTTTCGTACATTTCCTGCTCATAGTCTTGTAAATTTTGGACGCAATTTAATTCAACTACCCGACAAAAAGAAACTTGTCCACTCCTTCCTGCCAGGCAGCCGGCGAGCAGCGGGCAAAAAAAGAACCCCAAACCAGGGACACACCTTGGTTTGGGGTTCTTTTGGGTTCGTTTCTCAAAAGAAATCGCCCGGAAAACGGCTATAAACTGACAAAAATCATTTAACTCTTTTTAATTGCAGCCCAAATCGGTCCTCGATTCTTCGTCATTGTTCGGAAAACAATTGCCTGACCGGATAGACAAGGGCTGGTATCGCAGCAAATTAGGGTCGCGCAGGGCTTGATCGATAAACGCCGTAATCGCATCAATTTCCCTGTCAGAAAGTCCCAGCGGTTTGAAGTCCGCTGCGAGCTGGCTGTCGGGCACCTCATCATTTTCCTTGACTCCATTATTTTTATAAACAATTACGTCCCGGATGGTCCGGAAGCTGGCACCATGCCCATAAAATGGCGAATCGGACAAATTGTATAATTGAGGTACTTTGAATTTATATTTATCCGCATCCACTTTGGTGAAACTATAGCGCCCCAGATTGGCGTCGGAGCTGGCATCGGCACCGTAAGTTGCTTCGGTCGTCTCGTGGAGGTCTTTCATGCCCAATGCATGAAATTCCATGTTGGCCAGGCCTGGACCACCGTGACAGCTGACACAGCCTGCTTTGCCAAAAAACAATACAGCACCTTCTTTTTCCTGCTCCGTCATCGCATTGGAGCTACCCCGCAGCCAAAGCTGGAAGGGGGACTGGTTTGGCAGCAGAATGCGTTCGTAAGCGGCAATGGCCAGGCCGGCGCGTTCCCGGTCGTAGCGATCCTCAATGGGTACATCGGGGAAAGCCTGGTCGAAAAGGTTGTCGTAGCCGAGCGTCTGACAAATAATTTTGTCCATTTTCAAACGGTGTACATTCATCGCCGCGATGGCTTGCGTTTCTACACCTTCATATCCCAGATTATTAGCTTCTTTGGGTGTCCCCGGTGTCCATTGGGCTTCCGTGCCGGCATTCGGCCCAACCGCTCCAAACTGACCGTTCCAAAGGTTAACTTTTTGATAGGCGCTGTTCAGAGCTGATGGGGAACGGATTGGCTGGACATCCAATTCGGAAAGATCGTAGAGCGGATCGGGCACACGGCCTTCTCCATTCAGACCAAAACCAATCCCTCCGTCGGCAATACCCTGATGCCGGCCCGCCTGGAACCCGGCCGAAGCAAAATGACAGGAGGCACAGCTAAAATTACCCAGATTCTCGGCATGCATAGGACTCAACCCCAGGCCTGTTTCGTGAAACAGTAACGCTCCCAATTTGATCTTTTCCTGCGTCAGTTCATTGCGGGGGTCTTGTGGTATCTTTGACAGCTCGGTGGAATTGGGCAGCATAAACTGGGCCGCCCCCGCCCCTCCCGAAGCATCGTTGAGTACTTTTTGTAAATCCGCATCCAGCTGCACGGAAGAAGCCGTTGAGTCGTCATCTTGCTGGCAGGCATTAAACAACAGGGCAACTCCCAAAATGACAGTCATTTTTTTAAATTTCATAAGGATTCTTTTTAAAGGGTTCCAATGAGCATGGATCAACTCCGTACTCAAAAAGTGAATAAAAAAAATGTGGGAGGGGGAAAGGGAGGTATGATGTAGAAGAAAAAACGTGTCATGTTCTAAATACGCTGCATATTTAAGCTTTACAGGATCAAAATCAAAGCCACTTTCCTATTTTTTCTCGACGTCCCAGATTTTTGGAACCAATCCATATAAAAATAAGTGGGGTTTATAACTTTGGCGCGCTACCTGCAAACCAACAATATAAGACCTCCACTTTATATGCAAATCAACCTTATATCCGATACGGTCACCAAACCAACCCCAAACATGCTGCAAGCCATGATGGCTGCCGAGGTCGGCGATGATGTCTTCGGAGACGACCCAACCGTAAACGCCCTCGAAGCCAAAGCGGCCAAACTTTTTAATAAAGAGGCCGCCATCTTTTGCCCTTCGGGTACCATGACCAACCAGATTGCCATCAAAGCTCACACCCAACCGCTCGATGAGGTGATTTGCGATCACTACTCTCACATTTACCAATACGAAACAGGCGGCTATGCCTACAACTCGGGCGTCGGCATTAACCTGATCGAAGGCGTGAATGGCAAGATCAATGCAGCCCAGGTCGCCGCGGCCATCAAACCCGTGCACGACTGGCTGCCGTTGAGTCGTTTAGTTGTTTTGGAAAATACTGCCAACAAAGGAGGCGGCAGCTACTACACCCTGGATGAAATACGACCAATCTCCCGCTTGTGCCGGGAAAAAGAACTGGTCCTTCACCTCGACGGGGCCCGGCTGTTCAATGCGCTGGTGGAAACGGAAGAAAGTACGCATGCAGTCGGAGAGCTGTTCGACAGTATTTCTATTTGCCTGTCCAAAGGCCTTGGAGCCCCGGTTGGCTCCTTGCTGATCGGCACGAAGGATATGGTACGGAAGGCGAGACGGATTCGCAAAGTGATGGGAGGCGGTATGCGACAAGCCGGCTACCTCGCCGCAGCCGGCATCTATGCACTCGACCACCATGTCGAACGGTTGCGGGAAGACAACCGGCGCGCCCAGGTGCTCGGAGAAACGCTGGCGGCCATGCCGTGGGTGGATCACGTCCGGCCGGTTCAGACCAACATTGTCATCTTTGACCTCGCAGCTCCGCAAACGGCCTATGATTTTTTGGAAAAAATAAAACAACAGGGCATCTACGCATCCCCTTTCGGACCGGCAACGGTACGTTTTGTCACCCATCTTGACTTTTCGGAAAATATGCTGGAGCGGACTGTGCAGGTTATCAAGAACCTGTAGCTACCGGTGCCAACCGGTTGTCAACATTTCGCCCTTCTCCGACTACCGGCTTATTCCAGCCGACTGCTTACTTCGTCTGCACTTCGTTGAATATAGGTAGTGGGATAGCCCCGATTGGCAAGCGCAGACCAATAAAATAGTAGGCTTCATCCGCTCCGAAATTGTAGCCATACCCTCCGGAAAAATAATCGCGCAGCAAGGTGAGTTCGAAGGCTGCACCAAACTCAGGGACCGCATCCGTATTGAAATCAAGCGCTCCAAAGTTCACCCCCAACCCCGGCTGCCAGATATCGTTGAAGGCCTTGCTTTTTCGGCTGCCAAATTTGAACAAAATACTGTAAGACGGGGCAAACTGAAAGTTTTTGCCTTCCAGATCAACGTTGTTGCCGGAGCCATTGGGAGCAGCCAGCAACATCATCGGCTTGAGGGTGGAATACATGCCAATCTGTTGCAGGGTGAAAATTCGCTGTTCAATGATTTTCCGGGCGGGTGTTCCCGTTGTCACTTCTTCCAGGATCGCCCGAATTTTCATCTGATCGCCATTCGAACGGGCACCGGTATTTCGAAGATCAACATAGGACTCGTTGGGAATGGCGTCGAAGCTGAGGCGACGCACCTGTTCGCTCAGACTGGTGGAAGCCTGGGCCGCCTTTTTGGTATGTCCAAAAAGAGCAGACAAACGACCGGCAATGGTCAGAATTTGGTTTTTATCGGCCTGCAGGCGCACCTTGCAACTATCGAACGTGGTGATAAATGCTGACACCTGGGGGTCAGATGGAATTTCCCGCAACCTGGCAATGAGTTTATTATCCACCGTGGAGACCAGGGCTTCGATACTGTCTGCGGTATTCAGCAATTGACCGCTGAACCTTTCGAGCAATGAAACAGTGGAAATACCCGGGGCATCAGCCAATTGACTGCTGTATTCTTCGACCAGTTTTCTGGCTTGCTTGTAGGGTTGTGCTGCCAACTGTTTGACCTCATTTGCCATCGCCGGTGCAATGGTACTGACGACCTGTGGTATACTCAACAGACGGTCTTCCACGTCTTTCAGGCAATCTTCCGCACCAAAACTGTTCTTCAGCCAGTTCCTGATATCTTCGCCTTTCACATCCATCAGGGCATTAAGCCGGGTGGAAAGGACGCCGATCTCCTGCAATTGTTGCTGACTTTCCATGGTCATGGTCGATTGCCACCTCGACACCGTAAAGACATCTGCGGCAAACGTGTCAAAATCGTCGGAAAGCTTGACCTCCCGCTCACCGTTCTCGGTCGCCAGGCGACCGGAAAGTAAGAACCGTACATCCCCACCCGTGAGTCCGCTCTGGATTTGCTGCGCCAGATCCGTCGCTTTGCGGGCCATTTCCCCAAAAATAAACTCGTCCCGCAGCGGCACCTCACCGATCCCGGCCTGACGTCTTTCACTGCGGCTGTATTTCTGATTGTAAGCTGCTGAATATTGATTGTATAGATCCTGAATTTCCGGATACCTTTCTGCTTCCATGAAAAAAACATTCATGCGATCGGCCAGGTCGTTGAGAGAATTAAGGTTGGGGTCCTGGGCATAGGATTTAAAGCCTTCCATGATTTCCACCTGGTTGGCAAGCACCGCCCGGAGTTGCTTCAGCTGATCAACGGCGATGGTATCACTACCGGAAAATTCCCGGATGGCTTCCGCAATGGCTTCTTTGTCGAAAGTGAGGTAGAGCGTAGCATTGATATCCGCAAACTGACCGTTTTTGATCGGAGCGATAGTCGAATCCCGGGAGTACCGGTCCAGTTCATAAACTTTGAACACTTGTCCGAAACTGGAAAAACAAAAGGAAAGGAAAAGAATTGGGAGTAAATAATAACGGTTCATATTGTCTTGTTTTTTGATGTGGTTTTTAACCCGGATCTCAAGCCATTTTTTGTCACCTGAAAACTGCCACCCCGAAGCGATTTCTGGATTTCGCTGCGCTCAAACTGCTAACTGAAAACTGAAAAAATCGCAACAACCGTAAAATCAGGTCACAGGGTTCTCTTCCCTTTCCCGTAAACTCGCCCGCCAGTAAGCTTTGGAAACGTGGAAATCATCGATCGGGTCGCCCTCCAGGAAAATGTGTTTGGTTTCGTGCCATTTCGGGCTCAACACATAAGCCATGACCTGTTCGTATTTGGTCTCATCAAAATCGGTGGATGTTTTCAGATATTTCAGGCAATCATCCTTGAGGATATCGTGGTC
>JBFIJS010000170.1:0-7702 GCA_041600595.1 Saprospiraceae bacterium
ATTCCAAACTTTCCCTGGTTTTTGATACCAACGGTAAACCATCAGCGAAAACAGCAAGGTTTGGGGCATGACTTCGAAGTAGCCAATCACTTGTTTCTCAACGGGGATGCTGGTGTAAATAAATCCTTCCACCGAACCGGGTCCGGCGGCGGTGGTCGAAAGGATGGACAATCCGACCAGCAGTCCCCACAGTTTCAACCACCCGTTTTTTGTTTTCAAAAACACATCCCGAAAAACCCAAAGCGCCAGTGAGAAAATCATTCCCCGAATCAATTGCCGGGCTGGCCCGGCAGCTATCGCCGTGGAATTCATGGGTTTCATGAAATGGGAAAACGGCTCCGTTTCAAACAACTCCTGATAATTCAGCAACTGCGACGCCACCAAACCCATTACAAAATAGGTGATGACGTGTGAGGAGGTGATTCTCCAGCAGAAGGTTGCGAATTCTTTCATTTTCATTTTTTAAACAGAAAGGATTTGCGTTACCTACACCGTAAACGCCTCCAATTTCCGCTCAATCGCCGCCATTTTCTGTTCCGGCGTGTAGCCCAGGTTGTGCGCTCCGTACAGGTCGTAGCGCAGGGCTTGTTTGTTTTGGTAAAACAGGCCGAGATAAGTCAGGCTCGGATCTTCAGCAAGGGTACGGGCGGCGTTGATGTTGGTCGGGTCATGCTGCACATGATGAGTGAACATGCGCTCGGTCGCCTCGTCGGGCTGAATGCCGTTTTCGTGCATGAGCAACTGCACCGTGTCCCGTTCGCTGACTTTTTTCTTCGAAAAATCGGCCATGAACTTGGGGCAACGCATGGATATTTTCACAAAAGAAAAACCCTGGTGCTCGTAAGCTGCCTTGATGGTGGCGTACAGGTGGCTCGGCACCCAGTCCACCGTCTGTGCCACGAAGCTGACATTCGATACGCCAAGCGTCGTCTGGATGGGGTTGACCGGCGGCAGTACCGAACCTTCCGGGTGGGTATTGGAAATGGTACCCATCGGTGAAGTCGGGGAGGTTTGCTTTTTCGTCATTCCGTAAATGGCATTGTCGAACAGCAGCACGGTGATGTTCATGTTGTATCGGATGGCGTGCAGCCAGTGTCCGGCGCCGATGGAACAGCAGTCGCCGTCACCAGTGACTACGAACACGTGCAGGTCAGGGCGGCGGAATTTGACGCCCTCAGCTACGGGGAATGCCCGTCCATGCAGCCCGTGGAAGCCGTAAGTATCCATGTAGTGCGGAAAACGACTGGAGCAGCCGATACCTGACACGAACACGGTTTTCTCCGGCGGCAGTTGCTTTTCGGCACAGAGCCGTTGCACGGCATGCAGCACGGTGTGGTCACCGCAACCCGGACACCAGCGGGCGATTCCCTTGGTGTAGTCACTTTGCGGGTGGTAGGTTTCGGGGATGTCGATGGCGCAGTAGTCGTTGTTTAGACCAAACATGGTGAATTTGCTTTTGGCTATTGGCTGTTAGCCATTGGGCGTGGGCAAAAAGCCAACAGCCAATAGCTAACAGCAAAAATTTACAGGTTAATTTCAGTTTTTATCCGCTCCAAAATATACCTCGGTTTCAGCGGCTGCCCATGCACATTCGAGAAGCAATCGATATCCACCAGCGTGCGGGCCCGGAGTATCCAGGCGAGCTGGGAATAGCGGCGGTTTTCCTCGGTGATGAGCGGGGCATTCGGGTCGTCGCTGTAGTTGATTTCGACGGTCATTACTTTTTTGAAACGTTTAAAAATATCCTTCAAACCCGGCTCGAACGGGCTGAGAAAACGCAGGTGGACAGACGAAACTTTACCGCCCAATTCCCTAGCCCGGTCAACAGCCTCCTCAATAGAGCCTCGGGTACTGCCCCAACCGACGAGCAGGAGGTCACCCTCCTCGTCGCCGTAAATTTTCGGCGGCTTCAGCGTGCGGCTGAATGCAGCGAGTTTGCGGCTGCGCATCTCAGTGCTTTTCTGGTTGACTTCCGGGAGGTAGGAAACCTGCCCTTTCGAGTTGTGGGTCAGACCGGTCAGCGTGTATTCGCCACCCTTTTGGCCGGGGATGGGGCGCTTGCTCAGGCCCGTCTCTTCGTCCCAGGCGAAGGGGGTGACGCCCTCCTTCCAGGGGCTTTGGTCGATGGGTGCTGACATCCACTCGGCCTTGAGTTTTGGCTTTGGAAATGGTTGTACGCCTGTTGCCAGGTTGGAATCTGAAAGCAAAAAGACCGGGGTACGGAAGGCCTCGGCTATCTGCCGTGCAACGATGACGAACTGGAAGCACTCCTCGATCGTGGAGGGTGCGATGACGATTTTGGGCGCATCACCCGCAGCGCCGTAGAGGACGGCCAGCAGGTCGCCCTGCTCGATTTTGGTCGGCATACCGGTGGAAGGTCCGCCACGCTGCACATTGATGATGAGCAGGGGAACTTCTGCCATCACGGCGAGTCCGATAAATTCCGTTTTCAAAGCGATGCCGGGACCGGAGGTAACGGTCATCGCCGTTTTACCGGAATACGATGAGCCGATGGCAAAGCCGATGGCTGCGATTTCATCCTCTGCCTGGTGCACAAGGCCGCCGGCTTTTTCAAAAGCCTCGGCCAGCATGTGGGAAACGGAAGTCGCCGGGGTGATCGGATACATGGAACAGACCTCCACGCCGGCAGCCATTGCGCCGAAGGCGAAAGCTTCGTTGCCGTTCATGACCACCAATTCCTTTTCGCTGGGCATGGACGGAATTTCATACTGAAAATCAAGATTCTCGGCAGCCCAGGCATGACCGGCATGCAGGAGGCTGAGGTTGGAGTCAATCACTGCCTGCGATTTTTTTCTGAAAGTCAGCCGTATCTGATCTTCGGCGATGCTCAGGTCCCGCAGGTAGATGTAGCACAGCATGCCGAGTACCCACATGTTCTTGCCCCGTTTGGGGTCGGGCACGAACTTGAGGCATTCCTCGGCCATCGGGATTTCGTACACGATGTAGTCCCGCTTTTTAAAATCGGCAATGGCTTTAGCATAGCTCTCCCGGATGCCTGGGTCGTCATGTTGCCCCCATGCGCTTTCGATAAGAATTTTGGTGCCGGGCTTGAAAGCATGCTGCTCGATGCGGGAATAGGGCGCCACCTCGTTGAAAGCCACGACGAGGTCGGCTTCGTCACCGGCATTGGTCACTTCTTTGGAACCAATGCGAATGCGGATACCTGAGGTACTTTGCAGCGTGCGGGGCGGCGGCTCGATGTCTGAAGGAATGATCTCGACAGTCCAGACGCCGTTGCCGATTTTGGCACTCATGGAGGCGAAACTGGTGCCTGCTTTTTGGGCGCCTTCGCCGGAGTCGGCGACGATTTCTACGATGTGGCGCGGGAGGGTAGTTTTGCCCGTTTTACTGGCCGGGGCTGCGGTCAAGGTATCAATGTGATTTTCCATTCCTGCATTGTGAAAGTTGTTCAAAAAATGAAAGAATCAAATCAGTTTGAAATTAGCATGGAAACTGAAAATCAGGGTTTGCTTTTGTCCTCTCATCAAAGTGGGAAGATTTTGTGCCCACTATTTACTACGAAAGCATAAAGTTCTGGCTTTCAAGATTTTTTGTGTTTACTGATCAGTTATTACAAAAATTAAAACAGCATTTTCTGACCACTCAATTTGATTCGATCATTTCGAATTCATTGATGAAAAAAAAATGGGTTAACTTGCGTCTGCCCTTTGTTTCATGTACGATTTCGCCAGTAAAGGTTTAAATTTAAACCAGTGAATCAAATGACAGAAGTCATAAGCAGGAGTGAGCAAAATCAATTTTACTGTCAAAAAATATAATCTTCAAAATATGGATACTTTCTCACAAAGTGACCGTCTAAAAAGATATCTATCAAAAATAACCGGAGAAGATGGCCAGCATTTTTTAAAAAAACACCTCATGAGAGCTTTTCTTATTTTGAGTTTGTTGTTTGTTTTATCAGTCATTCATTCTTGCCTGAAGGAAAAGCCATCCGGGAGAATTTTGAACAAGGCTGGCATGACGGAAGTCCTCAAAAAGGAAGAGATAACACCACAGTATTCACTTTCGAAAGACCAAACCCATAATAAGTTTAGCAAAGATATCCCCCCGGTTTTGTCGGTACCTTCCGGAGCGGTTATTGAAGCCTACACGGAAGAAGCCAGCGATGAACAAATAAAATACGGTGATGGACCAGAAGCTTTGGCCCAGGTAAAATTCGACCCTATTCATCCGCTAACCGGACCAGTATTCGTAGAAGGAGCGCAGCCTGGAGATGTATTGAAAGTCACCCTGCACGAAATAGAATTGCAGGACTGGGGTTGGACAGCTATTATGCCGGGATTTGGTTTTTTGGCCGATCAGTTCACAGAACCCTATTTGAAAACTTATAAAACTGCTGCCGGCGATTCACATGTGGCTTTTAATGATAAAATAAAAGTACCCCTAAGACCTTTTCCCGGAGTTATGGGAGTTGCACCTGCCACCGGAGAGATGCTATCTACCATACCACCACGTGAAAATGGCGGCAATATGGATGATCCCAATATGACAGCCGGAACCACCGTTTACTTTCCTATATTTGTAGAAGGTGCCTTGTTTTCAATAGGTGATGCCCACGCAACGCAAGGAATGGGGGAGGTTTGTGGTACGGCAATCGAAGCACCTATGCGGATCGTTTATCAGGTGGAGGTATTAAAAGGCGTGCGCTCTATCCGGGAGCCGGAATACGAAACAGACGATTATTACGCCGTAACAGCTATCGGAACCACGATCGACGAAGCTGCAAAAAAGGCCGTTATATTTATGGTAGATTATCTGGTAGAGGAGCACGGGCTGGAGAGAAATGATGCTTATGCACTTTGTTCGATAGCCGGCGATTTAAAAATAGCCGAAGTGGTGGATGTGCCGAATATGCTGGTGGCTATGCACATGTCAAAAGAGGTATTGGGAATGAAAAAATAGACTTAAAGAATAATTGTTTTGTATCCAAAGAAGTTTGTAAAACAAGAGGGGGCGCAATGTCATATTGCACCCCCAACTTTTTTTATAACCTGTCTAAATGATTAGCATTTATTAGGCTCGGCTTCTGTCTGTGGAATAGGAAAATGATCCCAAACATCATCTCCCGGCCTGTCGATCGGCAGGAAATTTTCGTTCAACCGGTCATATCTTCTCAGATCGAACATCCGGTGGCCTTCTCCCCACAATGAATATCTTCTTTGCTTCAGCATCTCATTAGTGAGTGCCGGAACATCCTGAGCACCAGAGTAGTTGGGGAGCCCATGTGTATTTCTGATGTAGTTCAAGGTGTTCACAGCCGTTGCAATGTCACCGGTCTGGATACTGGCTTCGGCGAGGATCAAAAGCAGTTCCTCGTTGCGAATGATATCGACCGGGGCAACATTATTAGGAAACAACCGGGTCTCGTGCGTTCCTGACAAACCATCCTGAGATGTAGCATTGGTCCGGGCGCCGAACTTGCTCAGACGGGCATCACCCGCTTCCGCATCGGCAAGAAGTCCATTATGGACGATGATCTGGTCACCGCTCTGGCCAGGCGTTTTGAATAATGGGTTGAGCAAGTCATTTCCACCACTGCTAAAGGAGAATTTTGGACCGATGGTCAAAGAACCACCAGGCTCGAGAAAGGATTTATTGACTTCGGCGAGCGCACCAGCGTAATCGCCGGCGTAGATAGCTGCCCGTGCGGCCAGGCCCCGGTTTAACTCGAGGAAAGTAGCTGGTGAATCAAAACCGGCAAAACCTGAGGAGAAGGTGAACAAAAAGTTTGCATTACCCAACTGGGCGCTTGCTTCGTCGAATTTGGCCCGGATAGCAGCATAAGCGGCATTTTCGTCAAGAAATGGCCCGAGGTTGGTTTCGTCGGCTACATCGACCCGCAAGCCGTTACAACCCAGCATGGCCAGGCTTCTCAGCATTTGGTAAGCAATAACGGTATTGGCAAAACCCTTATAGCCATTCCTTTCAGCATCATTGATATTGGTAGAGGCATCTGCCGCCTCGATCAATGTATTGGCCGTTTTGATCGTACGGAAAAACGGCGTGTACCAACCTGTCAGGTAGAAAGTGTTAGCATCCAGAACACTGGATTCTTTGCCCAGGAGGTCTTCTGTGTTACGCGGATCGGCATCGAATTTATACAGTTCTCTGGCGATGGTTCCGGAGGAAGTAACATAGATTTCGAGTCCTTCCCGCATTTGAGCCTGCACACCAATTGCTAACAAGTTGAGATCGGCAACAGTGGCGTCATTCAGGACACTGTTGACACTTGGATTGTTAGGGTCGATCTGCTCGTCAAATTCGCAAGACATAGCGAAAAAGCTGATCAAACCCATTATTAAAAATATTTTTTTCATGTCATCTATTTTTTCAACCGACTCCTCCACCTAATTATATAGGTGAAGAATTGGGTCGTTGGCATTTAATTGATTAAAAATTGAGCTTGATATGGAAGTAGAATTGTTTGGCAGTCGGGAAAGGTGTTACCTCAATCTGCTGCGACAATCCGGCACCACCTTTAGTGGATGTTTCAGGATCGTATGAGGAGTAATCCGTGATGGTGATCAGGTTTCTACCGGAGACTCCCAACTTGATGTTTTCGAGCAATCCACTGGTCAAATCAGCACCAGGAATGGTGTAATAAAGACCTACTTCCCGCAAACGGATATAGCTACCATCTTCAATGAAGCCTTCCAGATTAGAGTATTCATCCGGCGTAACACCACCGATGTCCGTCAGCAATCGAGACAGGTTAAGGATATCACTACCTTTTCTCCAGTGGAAAAGGAAGTTGGCGTCAAAGTTCTGCAAGAACCGTATTTCGTTGAACCAGGACAATTGGAAATCAGGCTCAATATCACCGATGGTTCGCGGACCATCGGGGCCGTTACCTTTCAACTGGGTAATTGGTTCGCCTTCCTCCACGTAGAAAGTACCCAAACCAAGACCGAATGCAACTCCGGGTGGTACAAATGGTGGTACACCCAAACGAGTCACCTCAGAGCGGTTGAACCAGTAGCTGAGAGTAGTCTTCCAATCAAAATTATCCAAATCAACAGGAACGAGATTAAGGGCAACTTCAAGCCCCCGGTTTCTCAGATCGAGGTCATTTCTGATTTCAGAAGAGAAGCCAGAAGAAGTGGGTGTAGAGTTTCTGTAAAGCAGATTTTCCACGTTTCTGTTGTAGAAAGAAGCTTCAAAACCAAGACGGCCCTGGAGTGTGGTGAAGTCCAAACCGAATTCAAATTCCCGGGAAGTTTCTGGTTCAAGGTCGTTGCGTCCCTGGAAGCCGGTGATAGCCAGGCCTCCATTACCATCGATGTTGCTCACGCCCAGCGGAGTAAACAAGTTTCCGAAGGTGGCGCTGTTTCCGGTTTCACCGTAGGCAGCCCGTAATTTAAACTGGTCGAAAGCATCAGAGGTCCAGAAGGCCATATTGGCTAAATTCAAAGCAACCGAAGCCTTGGGGAAAGCATAATATTTGTTCTGATCGCCATTGAGGGTTGATTTGTCCAGACGAACACCCACAGTGACAATTACCTGGTCTTTGTAGTTGATTTCCTCCTGAGCAATGATCCCAAATTCTTCCACTTCGTTCAAGGTTTGGGTAGTCTGCTGGGCGCCACCCTGAGTCAGGTTCGACTGAGTTGGGATGAGTTGGGTGGTGCGGTTGAGGACAAAGTCGTTGTCAAACTTCAGC
>JBFIJS010000171.1:0-7657 GCA_041600595.1 Saprospiraceae bacterium
GAATAAAACCGACCATCCGTGCCCGGCAAATGGAAGTCGGGGGCAGCTGCTCCGATTTCGAGGGTTTTTACTTCCCGCTTTTCCACGGGCTGAGGATCAGCAACAAAAACGGCGGATGCTTCGTCTGCGTCGGCCGGAGATGTTTCCGGTTGTTGTTCCGTTTGGCCGCAGGCCAGAAACAGCAGGTTGATGAGGAGGAACAGGCAGAAGTGATTTTTCATACTAAAATTGGTATCAGTTAAGAATGTACGCAACTCCGTTTTGCAACGGGAAATTGAACACAAGGTAAAATGAATAACGAACGGCGCAAAAGTAACCGCGCCTTTTGTTTCGGTCGTCGGGGTTGTCAGCATCGGTTCTTAGGGCAAACAGGTTGCGTTTTGGTTGTCTTATTTTTTGGGCGCATAACGAAGGCCAAAACCAAACACAAACAGCGGATCTACACTATCATAAGGAACATCGGTTTGCTGGTTGCGAACGGCGTCCATAGAAGATGGCAGCTCGAAAGGCAGGTTGCCCCGGGGTTGGGCATTGCCAAACAAAACCTGACAAACGGAGTGGTCGCTGGCGCCGTAATTGGCGATCAGTGCCTTGGAACGGGCAGCTATTTCCGGGATAACGGCCGGCCGGTCGAGGTAGATGTCGACAATCGTCGGGACAGTTTTGATTACCGATAAAATATGGTCTTTTTCAGCCCCTTTAAAGTCCAGGTCGCCGTGGTGAAAGCCCCTGGCGAAGGGGTTTTGGGTCTCGACCGGGTACCAGGGCGTTTTGATGCGGAGAATGGCAAAGTCAGCATCGGCAGGTGACGCTACAATGGTGGCAAATTGAGCCACAATGGCGCTATCCATATTTTCTACATAAACCTTCCATTGTTGTTTTGCCAAAGGCAAAACGTTATCCTCGTTTTTCAATAAAGTCATGGACCGTTGCTGGCTCTGCTCTCCAAGAGCCCGGGATGCTGCCGTGCCTATCTGATCGGACACTTGTGATTCATCCACAAATGGGTTGTCGAACAGGCCCAGCGCAAATTTCAAACGCAGCAGCCTCCGGACGGAGGTATCCAGTCGCTCCTCCGTCAATTTTCCTTTATCAATCAACTGCACCACCAGTTCGGGGCGGCTTTCCCCTCCAAACTGGTCAACGCCGGCATCGAGGGCTTTTAGTACCCGGTCGGCTTCGCTGAGGTGCTCCACCCCCCATGCCCTGGCCGGCCAGATCGTTTGGCCCATGTCCGTATCGGTGATGAGGCCCCAGTCTGTGCAGACAATGCCGTCGTATTTGAACTGCCGGCGGAGCAAATCTGTGATGATCGTTTTATTGAAAGCCATCGCCACATCCTCATCGGTCTGGCCCATTGGGACGCCATAATAAGGCATGATGGCGGCGGTACCCGCTTCGAAAGCCGCTTTAAATGGAAGCAGGTGATAGTCAAACTGGTTACCCGGATAGATCTGTCCTTTATGAAATTCAAAGTGCGGATCGAGCCCTTCCCGCTGCGGGCCACCGCCCGGAAAGTGCTTGGTCATACAGGCTACCCCATCCGCCAGTGTTGTTCCCTGCAAGCCGCTGATGTAGGCCCGGGCCATGCGGGCTGTCAATTCGGCGTCCTCGCTGAAATTGCCACTGATGCGGGGCCATCTCGGCTCCGTAGGAAGGTCGATCTGGGGGTGAAGAGCTTCCCGGATGCCCACCGCCAGGTATTCCTGCCGCACGATGTTGGCAAATGCTTCGACCAGTGCTTCGTCGCCAATGGCGGCCAGGCCCAGCGTTTCACAAAATTGGCTAAAGCCCCGGGCTTCCATCGCAAAGATGCTTTCGCTGAAATGGTGGCGGGGATCGGAGGCGATCGTCACGGGAATGCCGAGCCGGGTGCCCTCTGCATAACTTTGCAGGTTATTGTACCATTTGGCAAGAATGGTCAGGTCGGCAGGCACCTGCCAGAGGTTGAAATGAGTCATCTGGCGGCGGTCGATATTTTCCGTTGCAATGGGCAATCGGGCGGCGATGCCTTTGGCTTCGGGGTCTTTTTCCAGGGAGCCGCTGGGATGTATCGAAGTGCCGTTGATGAATAGCAGGCCTGCCTTTTCGGTGACCGTCATCTGATTGAGCAGGTCCTCGACTCGAGACGCAATCGGCTGGTTAACATCTTCGTACGCATCGAGCAGTCCGTTGTGGTTGAGGTCGCGGAAGGTGCGGCCATTCTGCTCGAGCAGACAAGTTGATTTTCCTAAAACTAAAGCTGACAGGGGTGGGGCAGAGGGTGCTTTTGGCTGGCAGTTGGAAAGCAGGAAAGGGATGATTAAAAGGTACAGTATTCGATTCATTTTGCGAAAAAGGATGGTTTGGAAATCGGAAAGATAAAGGTAAAAAGAAAGTCATCACCGATTACCGGCGAACCCTGTTTTATCAAAAGCCTCATTGTTTTGTTTATTAAAAAATGGCGCAGCACTACGGATCGCCTGATCACTCATGGCGACTTATTTGCAACTGTCTGGTGGCCGGCCTCGCTTTTACTGATTGTATTGAACCGCTCAACTGCCCTGCAACGCCTGATCAGATGTTAGCAAATCGATGAACTAAAAACCGTTAAAATCCTTACCTATTTGTATTGAGCGGCCAAATCGGGCTTTATATTATTTTTTTGACAAAAAATGACCCTCTTGCCAATGATCAGCCGACGAAAAATGGCCGTGCTTGGTTAGTATCCACTTTACAAATATTCCGCATGAAATTTAAATTTATACTCTTTCAACTGTTTCTCCTCCTTGTTTTCAGCTCGCTGTCTGCCCAAAAGAACAGCTTCGAAATAACGGGTACCGTACTGGAAAAAGACAGCCGGCAGCCCATCGAATTCGCCACCGTCATGCTGGCGGACAAGGCGACCAAAGCGGCTATCACGGGAGCCACTACGGATATGGAAGGCCGGTTCAGCCTTCGTTCCAATTCTGAGGAAGTGTATCTGGAAGTCAGTTTTATTGGTTTTTCCTCACAAAAGATCATGGATGTTTTGGTGGAAAATGGCCGCGCCGATGTCGGCATCATCCTGCTCTCCTCCAACAGTGAGACGCTGGAAGAAGTCGTCGTGCGGGCCGAAAAATCCTCTACTGAGTTTCAGCTGGACAAACGGGTCTTCAATGTGGGGAAGGATTTGAGCAGCACCGGGGCGAGTGCGCTGGAGGTGTTGAATAACGTCCCGTCCGTCAATGTAAACATCGAAGGGCAGGTAAGTCTGCGGGGCAGTACAGGCGTGCAGATTCTGATCAATGGAAAGCCCTCCGTTCTGGCGAGTGAAGAGGGGAACGCATTGGGTACCATTACGGCCGATATGATCGAAAAAATTGAAGTCATCACCAACCCCTCCGCCAAATATGAGGCCGAGGGTACCTCGGGTATCATCAATATCGTCATCAAAAAAGAAGAACGGGAAGGGCTCAATGGTTCGGTCTCCGTCAACACAGGGACCCCGCACAATCACAGTGTGGGCCTGAGCCTGAATCGCCGTGCCGACCGTTTCAACCTCTTCAGCCAACTGGGCGTGGGCTACCGGGAATTGCCCAGGGAACGGGAAAATATTAACCGGGATCTGATCAGCAATACGGCGATTTTCAGCGATGGCATCGAATACCGCAACGAACTGTTTTACAATTTTGTGCTGGGGACTGACTACCACATCAATGAATACAATGTCCTGACCCTGTCGGGAAATTTTGCCTACGAAGTCGAAGACCAGCCCTCCCGGTTCAATTTCAGCAAAACCGACCAATCGGGCGACATTGTGTCGGAATGGCTGCGGGAAGAAACCACCGAAGCGACCAACCCTAAATACCAGTACGAGTTGAATTATAAAAGGGACTTCCCGGACGATAAAGACCACGACCTGATTTTTAGTGCGCTCGGTAATTTTTTCGGAAAAGAACAATCTTCCGAATTCCGCAATGAAGACATCAGCGGTGACGCCGCCGACAATGACCAGCAAACCCGCACGGAATTCAAGGAAAGCAAGCACACATTTAAATTCGATTACACAAAACCTTTTTCGGAAAATATAACTCTGGAGGCAGGGGCACAGTACCTGTTGAATCATGTCAGCAACGACTTTGCGGTGAGCGACCTGATCGCCGGGGAATGGGTGGAGGATGCCGGCCTGACCAATATTTTCGAATACGACCAAAATGTACTGGGCGTTTACGGGACGGGGGCTTACGAAGGTGATCGGTGGGGCCTGAAATTGGGGCTGCGGGTCGAGAATACCGACTTGCGTACTTTTTTGGTCAACACCGAAGAAAGGAACAATCAGAATTTTACCAACCTCTTTCCAACCCTGCATACTTCCTATAAATTCAGCGAAATATTTTCCGTGCAGGCGGGCTATTCCCGGCGTATTTACCGGCCCCGCCTCTGGGACCTGAACCCTTTTTTCAATATCCGCAACAATTTCAGCATCCGGGTGGGGAACCCCGATCTGTTACCGGAATTTACCGACTCGTACGAGGTGTCCAGCATTTTTATTTTTGAAAAAATAACCTTCAATTTCGGCATTTATCACCGGTACACAACCGAGGTGATCGAGCGAATTTCCACGTTTGAAAACAACGTGAATACCTTCCGTCCGGAAAATATTGGCACCAATCGCTCGACTGGCCTGGAAGTCAATGGTAAATACATCTTCAACGACTGGCTGACCTTCAACGGGGATATCAACTACAACTATTTCAGCCGGGAGGGGATTTTCGAAGGCACCATATTCGACTTCTCCGCGGATCAGTGGACGTCCAAATTGACGGCGAAGGCGAAGCTGCCCTGGAAGGTGGACTTTGAGGTCACTGGTCAATACCTGTCTGGTTTTCAAACTGTGCAAGGGCAAGTGTCAAGCATTATTTTTGCCGACCTGGGCCTGCGGAAAAAAGTTCTGAAAGGGCGGGGTATTTTCAATTTTAGTGTGCGGGACATCTTCGCTTCCCGCATTGAGGAGACGGTAACCAATCAGCCCAATTTCTACCTGTACAGCTGGGATCGCCGGGGCCGCTTCGTCACCTTTGGGTTCAGTTACGGGTTTGGCAAAGGGGAGGCCATGGAATACTCCGGCAAGCGGAGGTGATGGTGGAAAATTGTTATCACCGATCCAGAGAGCTTCTGGAGGCAATATCTCCGCAAAAAGCAATACACTATGGCAACATAAAAAAAGGGGCAGCGTCGGTTCTAAAACCAATGTTTCCCCTTCTTCTATGCTACCACAGTTTCGGGTATTATCAACAGCCGGATGTTTAATCGAGGCTGTCCAGTAATTTTCCACTCAATTGCAAGAGCGACAACTCGACTACTTTCGCGTTGTACTTGGCTCGGCTGTAGCTGGTCTCCGAGTTCAGGAGGTTGAGTTGGGCCTGGCGAAACTCAATGGAGGAAACCTGGCCGGCGTTGAACAATTCCTCGGTACGTTCCAGGTTGAGGCGATTGGTTTCCAGACTTTGCGCTTCCACCGCCAGTACGAAGCGGGCGTTCTGGTAATTCTCCCAGGCATTGCGGACATCCCGTTCCAGTTCCTGTTCGATCTGCTCTTTTTCCACCAGTTGGTTCATGATAGCGAGGCGGGTGTTTTGCTCCTGCAAGTTGCGCCGCCCACCATCGAAGAGGTTCCAGTTGAGGGTAACACCGCCGTTGAATCCCCGGTTGGTCGATGAGGCAATGAAAGAGCCGGGGGCCGCTTTGGAGTAAGTGAAATTGTAGTTGAGACTACTGTTGAGGGTTGGTTTACGGGTTGCGTCGATAATCTGCAGGTCCATTTCCCGAATCACCAGGTTTTGGTTGGCGGCCAGAATCGCCACATTGTTGGTTTTGGCGTCAGCCACCAGTTGCGATTGCGACAAGGCGTTGGTGTAAGCAACGGTAGTATCTACCTGAAAATCCGTTTCCACGGGCACGCCCATCAGGAAGTTCAGGTTGCGCCGGGCGTTGGCCAGTTGCTGTCTGGCATTGAGTAAATTAACGCTGTCCCGCTGGATGTCCACTTCGGCATTCAGCATGTCGAGGCGGTTGCCCTGTCCGTATTCGAACCGGTATTCTGCTCTGGTCAGGCGGCGTTTGGATATTTCCAGTGACTGTTCCAGTACGGTCAGGTTTTCGGTCAGTCGGGCTACTTCGTAGTAGCTGCTGAACACTTGCAGCAGACTGCCCTCAATGGTCTGCCGAAGCTGCAGGTTGGACAGATCCACCACCTCTTTCAGCTGGTCGAGCGAATAGTCCCGGCTTTTGTCAAACAGCATATAACTGGCTCCTGCGGTAGCATTAGCTCCCCACGAGAAGGCGTTGGTAATTTCCACATCATTAATGGGGCCGTTGAATTTCTGGGTTGCTCCGCCAAAGTTGGCAGTCGGGCCCGCCGAGAGATTGACCGTTGGCAAGTAACCGTTTGCCCCCCGATCGGTGTTGTTTTCGGCTACTTCCACCTGGTTTTTGGCCACCCGTATCCCGTAGTTGTTTTCCATAGTGGCCCGTACGGCGGCTTTCCAGGTCAGGGTATTTTGGGAAAATAAGAAGGACGGGAAGATGATCAGGAGCACCGCCGTCCGGATATTTTTTAAAGTCATGTTTCAGTTGTTAAAAGTCGAAAGTCAATGGCTGGCCGGATAACAACGGGCCAGCCATTGACTTTGCCATGGAAATATTACATCAACTCGGCTTCTTCTGCCTCTTTCTCCCGCACTGCCCGCTCCAGGGTTTCCGGTTCCACCCATTCGCCGGTGAAAAGCCAGACCTTGGTGCGTTTAATGCCATTGTTGATGGAGAGCATCATGGGCAGCATGAGCAGGGTCAGGAAGGTCGCATAGGCAATGCCGTAGGCTACAGAAATAGCCATCGGAATGAGGAACTGTGCAGAAAAGCCAGGCTCGAATATGAGTGGTGCCAAGCCAGCAATGGTCGTCATGGAAGTGAGCGCAATGGCCCGGAAACGGGACTTGCCGGCCTCGACCAAGGCTTCCCGGAAGGGCATGCCGTCCTTGAGTTGGAGGTTGAATTTTTTAATCAGTACGAGCCCGTCATTTACCAAAATACCGATCAGCGCTACCACGCCGAGCATACTCAGCAGGTTGAGCGGCATGCCGTGTATCCAGTGGCCCCAGGCAACGCCCACCAGGCTTAAAGGGATCAGCAGCAACAACATGATCGGCTGGGTATAGGACCGGAAAGTGAACGCAATGATGGCGTACATCAATAACAGAATGAAAGGCAAAACGGCCTGAATCGCCCCGCCAATTTGGTTGAACTCCCGGTTCTGTCCCTCGTACAGGGCCGACACCGTCGGGTAGCGTTCCAGCACCTCGGGAATGATGGTTTCCTGGATACCCGCCAGCAATTCGGAGGAGCTGTCCTTGAAATTGGTCTGATTGGCTTCCACCCGTATTTCCCGCTGCCCGTTCAGGTGGTTGATGGCAACTTCCCCCCGGTCGATGCTGTAATCGGCAATTTCCGAAAGGGGAACCCTCGCCCCGCCGGGCGTCACGATCCGCATATTGTCGAGGTCGGTGATCGAACGGCGATCCTGCTGGTCGTACCGTACCCAGACCTTGATCTCGTCCTGCCCCCGCTGGAAACGTTGTACCTCGCGGCCAAAAAAGCCGCTCCGAACCTGACCCATCACACTGTTGAGGTTGAGGCC
>JBFIJS010000172.1:0-7618 GCA_041600595.1 Saprospiraceae bacterium
GAGCCGGCATTCGGGTAGCGTTGGGCATCGTTGAACCAAAAGGTGACCAGACAGGAGTGGTTGCCGGCATAGGGACCACCGGGGCCGCCGTTGGCATTGGCGTTGGGCAGGGTCCACGACTCACCGGCATCATCGGAGCGATAGACGCCGAGGTAGTTGTTATCGTTCACACCGTCATTGTAGTGGCCGATGAGTACGGCGTAGAGCCGGTTGGGGTCGGCATCCGTGACGGCGAGGCGGGCGCCATTGTCGGCATTGTCGGCGGTCGAGTTGGCTGCGGGGTCGATCCAGCCGCTGGTCTTTTTCTCCCAGGTGTCGCCGCTGTCGGTCGATTTAAAGAACTCGCAAAGGCGGGTAACGGGATTGGTTTTTAACAAAAAAACCGTGGTGGGGTCATCGGTTTTGATTTCGATATCCCAGCATTTTTCGGGAAAATCCTGGGCCCAGGTTTCACCGCCGTCGGTGGAGCGATGGAGGCCTTTTTCGGTGGCCAGCAGGACGATCCCGGGATTGGCGGTGTTGATGGAAATATCGTTGACCCGCATGTCGGACAGGTTGAGGGAAAGCTCCCAGGTAGCGCCGCCGTCGGTCGATCGGTACACGTTGTGGCGTTCTCCGATAAAAACGGTATTCGGGTCGGAAGGGTGGACTTTGATGGCCCGGATGCCATCGAGGTTGAGGGTAGGGGAAATGGGCGACCAGTTTTCGGCGCCGTCCGTGCTTTTGAAAACCAGGCCGTTTTCGGTGCCGGCATACAAGGTGTTCGGATCAGATAGCGACTGGTCGAGGCAGTAAATATTCACTTGCCAGGACACCTCGAAATTGTCGCCTTCGGCAAAGGTGCGGAAAGGGCCGAGGGGTTCCCACGTTGTACTCCGATCGCCCGATTCTTCTTTGATTTTCAGCCAGTTACGAAAATGTATGGTTTGCTGTTCCGGTGCAGGCGGCGACCATAAACCCTCCGGGGAAACATCGCTGCCGATGGCCCGGCGCCAGTGTTTGTAATACTGGGTGTGGTAGGTGCGGCCGACGGGGTTTTCCTTGCGCCATTGCATATAACCTTTGTCCACCGCATGGACATTGGGGTTGGGGGCATACATTTCCTGCGCCCATCGGGGGGCCATGGCGATGTCGGCAGGGGAGGGTAGCGGGCGCTCGGTTTGGGCGTTGGTCAAACCGGAAAAAAGGAGAAAGGATAGCAGAAAGAGACAAGAACGGGTTTGGATGGATCGCATACAGTGGTTTTGTTTTGTTGAAAAAATAGGGTGGTAAAGATGGGGATTTACGGGCGGGTTTCGAGCAACCACCCGGGGAATTCTCCAGGGTCGGTCAGCAATTGGCCAATGCTGCGCCGATACCCTGTTCGATCCGCCGTCCGGGCCGGGCAATTGTGTATAACTTGGCTTCCCTTTAGCACCCTAACCTTTTTCTCCTTACCTTTGCAAACTTTTGAAATTGCCGGCCAGTGGCAGGAAAATCAATACGTGCCTGACCATTTGGCCTACAACCATTTATCTATCAATGATCACTGTAACAAACGTCGCCCTGCAATACGGAAAAAGAGTCCTTTTCGATGAAGTCAACCTAAAATTTACCCGTGGCAATTGCTACGGCGTGATCGGGGCGAACGGGGCTGGCAAGTCCACTTTTCTGAAAATTTTATCCGGAGATATAGACCCCAATCAAGGGGCGGTCAGCATTGAACCCGGCAACCGGATGGCGGTATTAAAACAAAACCACTTCGAATATGAGGAGGAAATGGTCCTCAACACCGTGATGATGGGCCACGCTGAAATGTACCGCATCAACGAGGAAAAAAACGCCATTTACATGAACCCCGACGCAACGGAAGAGGATGGCCTGCGGGCGGCCGAACTCGAAAACCAGTATGGCGATATGGGGGGCTGGACGGCTGAGAGTGATGCCGCCGAACTTCTGAGCAATATGGGTGTCGCCGAAGACCTGCACTACAAACTCGTGAAAGACCTGACCGGCCCGGAAAAGGTCAAGGTGCTGCTGGCACAGGCGCTCTTCGGAAACCCGGACCTGCTGCTGCTCGATGAGCCAACCAACGACCTCGATGCAGAAACGGCCACCTGGCTATCCGACTTTCTGGCCGACTATCAGAACACGGTCATCGTGGTGTCGCACGACCGGTACTTCCTCGACATGGTGTGTACCCACATGGTCGATATCGATTTCTCGAAAATTAAAATTTACACCGGTAACTATACCTTCTGGTACGAAACCAGTCAGCTGATGGCCCAGCAAATGGCCAATAAAAACAAGAAAACGGAAGCCAAACGGGCCGAATTGATGGAGTTTATCTCCCGGTTTAGTGCCAACGCCTCGAAGTCCCGACAGGCAACCAGCCGGAAAAAAGCCCTGGAAAAACTCAATCTCGACGAAATTCAGCCCTCGAGCCGGAAGTATCCGTTTATTCATTTCCAACCGGAACGGGAACCCGGCGACCAACTGCTGCGGGTCACGGGACTGACCAAGAAAGACGAGGAAGGAAAAGTGTTGTTTGAAAATGTTTCGTTCATCATGAACCACGGGGAAAAAATTGCCCTGCTCGGCCGCAATACCACCGCTCTGAACATGATGTACGACGTACTCGCCGGCAAAATTGCTCCCGACGCCGGAACGATCGAATGGGGACAAACCATCACCTTCGATTATCTGCCCAACGAAAACACCGAGTTTTTTCAGGGAGACAACGATCAGGACCTCATCAACTGGCTGCGCCAGTATTCCAAAGAAAAAGACGAGCAGTTTATCCGCGGCTTCCTCGGGCGTATGCTTTTCTCGGGCGACGAGGTGTACAAAAAATCGTCCGTACTGTCGGGTGGGGAAAAAGTACGCTGCATGATGTCGAAAATGATGCTGGCTCACCCGAATTTTCTGTTGCTCGACGAACCCACAAACCACCTCGATCTCGAGTCGATCACAGCGCTCAATAATGCACTCCGCGATTTCAAAGGCAACCTGATCATGACGTCTCATGACCATGCCTTGCTGCAAACGGTGTGTAACCGCATCATCGAAATTACCCCGAACGGAATGATCGATAGTCTCATGACTTTTGATGAGTATGTGCGTTCGGATAAAATCAGGGCGCAGCGCAAAGAACTGTACGAGGGAGTCATGGCCTGAGGGCCGGTTCCCTGAATGTTTTGTCGTATTCCTCCGACCGGGTTTTCCGGTTGTTTTTGCGGACAAAGCTTTCATTTCCCCAAAATCCTCTTGTAAAATCATTCGTTTTGAGGATATGCCCATGCGGACAGATAACCCGCTGGCAATGCTGAGAACCGGAATGGTTGTAAAACAAATTCTAAGACTGCATTTATGATCAAAGTAGGCGATTTCAATAAACTAAAGGCCGTCCGGCAGACCGACAACGGCGTTTACCTGGTGGATAAAGAAGAAACAGCGGAAGTTTTGCTGCCCAATAAATATATCCCGGATGAATTGTACGAGGACGACATCATCGAAGTGTTTGTCTTCAAAGATCACGAAGCCCGCCTGACCGCTACCACGCAAAAGCCAAAAATTACGGTGGGAAATTTTGCCTATCTCCTTTGTAAAGATGTCAACGAATACGGCGCTTTTTTCGATTGGGGGCTCGATAAAGACCTGCTGGTACCATTTCGCAACCAGCCGCCTGATGACAAACTCCAGGAGGGTAAAAAATATGTTATTTTCCTCTACGAAGACAACGTTTCCGGTCGCCTCGTCGGTACGGCTACTTATCTGCGTTACCTGCGCCACAAGGAAGTGAATCTGACCGAGGGCCAGGAAGTGGACCTGCTCATCGACAATGAATCGGACATTGGTTACAGTGCGATTATCAACAGCACCTACCGGGGACTGATTTTTAAAAGCGAGAATTTTAAAAAAGTGAAAATAGGAGACCAGTGCAAAGGCGTCATCAAACTGGTGCGCAAAGACGGCAATGTGGATGTGAGTCTGCACGGTACAACGCTCGATAAAGTCAGCGATAGCGCACAGAAAATTCTTTCTTTGTTGCAGGAAAATGAGGGATTCCTTCCCTACCACGACAAGACCAAAGCAGAAGTTATCCAAAAGGACCTGCAAATGAGCAAAAAAGTTTTCAAACAGGCCATCGGTGGGTTGTACAGCCGCCGCCGGATTCGGATCGAGCCCGACGGCCTTTACCTGGTGGCCAGAAGAAAAAGGATCAAACCCGGCGACTCGGCAGCGGGTAGTGAGGAGGAAGAATAGTCTTCTGCGCTGATCCATTTCCCGCAGCTCCCTGCTCCGGTGCTACACGAACGGGCGCTGCCGCTCCGCAGGCGTGGTCCAGCATTTCCAAAAATAATCCACCTCCTGCCGGCTGACCTTTGCTTCAGGGAGCAGCCGTAGCCAGTATCCACTCTGCTCCCCATTCGCCCTCCACTTGTTTTACCAGGGTAAATCCATTTTTTTCATAAAAATACACCAGCCCTTTATCTTCTACCGACAGCCAAAAAGGTTGCCCGGGGAACTGCCGGTGTAGTGATTGCAGCCACTTCGTACCCAGTTGCTGACCCCGGAATTTTTCCGGCACAAATAAAAAGGCAATGTATAAATAACCACGGTCCAACCAGGTCTGTGCTTCTTCCCGGTAGGCCATCGTGTCCGGTGAAACGGTGGAAAAAACAATCCCTCCCCCGACGGTTTCCTGATTTTTTTCCAAAATAAAAATTCGGGCAGTCTCCTGATAATCAGGCCAATACGGTACGATCCCCGCCTGCCAGTCGGCCGGCAGCAGTTCGAAAAATTGACCCGGATCGGAAGTGGTTTCTTTGAAAAGCATGGCTGTTTTTGGATGGTTGAGATGGTTGAGAATGGTTGAGATGGTTGAGGGCAGGGCTGGTAAGTTCTGGTGAATTTGGGTTTTAGTAAAAATAAAAGTGAGAATAAAAATGAGAAAACCAAACATCCCTCGTCCGGGGCAGGGGATTTTTAGGTTTGAATTTGCGCTTGCGCTTGAATTTTAAAAACCTCCCCGGAACTTAACAGCCTGGGGGGGTATTATCGCAGAATGTGCATGAGAAATAGCGGTCTCCGGGCTGTCTCAGATTGTTCCCATTTCAACCAATCTCCACTCCTTACAAAAGCCCCCACGCCCACAGCTTATCCGAATCTTCGGCCCAGCGGTCGCCGATGTCGGTGCGGTAGTAAGAATTGTTGATGAGGACATTGGAGATGCGGTTGTAGAGCATACGCTGGGCCTCTTTCATGGTCATGCCGGTACCAACGACCAGCAGCGGCATCCCCGAATCGCCGGTGATGAGCCACTCTCCGGCGACCTCCTTGACGTGAATCGGGTGGATTCCTTTCTTGTTTTTGTCTTTGAAAACGACCACTGCGTCTTTGGAAAAGAGGTTAAAGGTTTCCGGGTCGTTGTAGGGAAACGGCGGAACGACCATGTAGGCCCCAACCTGAAAACCACTTTTGGTTTTTAGGGTAAATGACTGTCCGGTCGCTATCTTGTAGAGCATTTCGCCAAAGGGTTCGGTAATGCCGGCCCGCTGCAGATAAATTTGGGGAAACCCGAAACGGGAGGTGAACTCCAACGGATAGATGCCTTTGCCATTTACGATGCAGTTGATGTCGATGTGTCCGGTGAAGTTATCTTTAGCGAGGGTTTTTTCCAGTTTGCCGAGGGTAGCATCGAAAATGGGGTTGTCTTTAGTCCAGAACATGCTGGTGCCCATTTCGCCGGTAGAGACTCCCAACTCTTTGGGAAACAGCTTTTTATGCTCAAAAGTTATGTTGACCGGCTTGATGAATTCTTTACCGTTGAAAAAGGCAGCTACCGAAACTTCCACGCCTTTTACCCGCCGCTGCAACTGGAAGGCCCCCAGCGAATCGCCCCAGGTTTTTTCGTAAGCTTTCAGCATCCGGACAATGTCGCTGCCGTCTTCCTCTTTGCCGACAAACAGCAGCTGCTTGTAGTCCTGAGCCTCTCCGCTGGGCTTCAGCACGTAGGCGTTGGGGTGTGCCTCCACATAGGCAATGGCCTCCTGGTAAGTGTTAAACTCCTTGTATTTCAGGATTTTGATCTTGTGGCGTTTCAATTCGCTCTGCCCGAAATTGCGGTCGAGTTCGAGGCTGTCGCTGTATTCCGTGCCCCCGATCACGGGTTTACCGGTAGCCTTGAGTTCGGTGGCTATTTTCCCGTAGCCGGTGTAGTCAAAAATGATGATGTCGGCCCAGTCGATGTGTTTTTTCCAGTCGCGTGCTTTGTTGATAAAACCGTCGCCGACCTCCCGGGAGGGTTTGTATTCGATATACAGTTTGACGTCATTGCCTTCCTGCTGGACGGCACGGGCCACGTCGAGGATGTCGCCCCAGCGGGAGACGAACAGGAAGCGGCGTTTCCTTTCTTGCTTTTTTTCCATGAAAAGAAGTTAGAGGTGCTGGCAGATAAGTATCGGAGAGGGATTTGGCAGGAATGCGGGGTGTCAAATCTGGTTCGCCCGGGCACTGCAGACAGCAGCACTTCCGAAGTGTTTGATTTTGCGGGCAAATGTAGGATGGGGGAAGAACCAACGGAATAATTATCCGCAAATGAGTCATATTTTTTTTAGACCAAAGTTTTGCTGCCGTGGCGGCTAACTCACAACACCAGTAACCCCTCCCTGCGCAATCCCCGCCAGGCTTCCGAGTTTAAAAAACCGGCAAAATCCTCCATGTCATTGTCCACAAAATCCTTCTCCAGTTCCTGCCAGGTCATGATTTTCTGCTCGCCGATCTGCAGCAGCGGCAGCACGTCCACCAGCCACTGCCCGAGTTCGGGTGTCGTTTCCAGAGACCACTCGTGTTGTTTGTGAATAAATACCAGCTCGGCAACCATGCGGCCCAATGCATCGGGTACCAAAGCGGCGTGTGGCAGCGGGCCCAGCCAAACGACCAGCGCCGTGGGGCGGGGCATTTTGGCTTCCTGCCGGCGGATGCTTTTTTTAATAAAACTTTTCGGGACGGTAGTCGGAGGGGTTGGAAAATCAAACCATTGCGACAGCGGAAATTCAAAACAAACGCCGTGCATGTAGTTGAAGAGTGATTTTCTTAAGCCTTCGGCAAACAGGTCATGGTCGGCACCGGTGGGGTCGTCGTGGTGGCGGTCGTTGTCGGCAAAGCCACCGAATACCGGCCCTGTCTCTGCGACCCCGTAAGCAGCCGGATCGAGTCCGACCGGGCTGTGGGCGGTCATGGCGAAGCGGTGCCAGAAGCCGGACTGGACGACGCCATTCTGAAATAATTGCCGCACCATTTCCAGCGAGTCGATCGTTTCCTGTGCCGTTTGTGTCGGGAACCCGTACATGAGGTAGGCATGCACCATAATACCTGCTTCGGTGAAGTGGTGGGCCACCCGTGCGACCTGCGCCACCGTTACCCCTTTTTTCATGCGTTCCAGCAAGCGGTCGGAGGCCACTTCGAGGCCACCGGAAACGGCGATGCAACCCGAAGCCTGGAGCAGGGTGCAAAGATCAGCGGTAAAACTTTTCTCAAACCGGATATTCGTCCACCAGGTGACCGTCAGGCGGCGGCGGATGATTTCGAGGGCGAGATCCCGCATCAGGGCCGGCGGAGCGGCTTCGTCCACAAA
>JBFIJS010000173.1:0-7602 GCA_041600595.1 Saprospiraceae bacterium
CCTTCGTTGGTGAGTGCCCGGGTACCTTCAATCCCAATTCCATCGATGGAAAAGTCAATCAGGGTAGCGGTACGCGATGCCCCCACGTTAAATATATTGTCGGTGACTGCGACCTCGATCACTCCTTTTCGGATACGCCCGCGGGGGCCCTCGCAGCCATCCCCAAAGTCAATGGTGATCGTTCTGGGGTAAGTTTCCCAATCGGGGCTGGCCGTCACGGTCGGACAGTCTCCTCCCCCACCCCTGGTTTCAATGGCTTCGTCCACCCGGTCCTCAATGTCCTGATAATAATCATCGGCGTTGGCGTGGTCTTCTGAGGAAATGATCATTTGTTCAGTTGCCTGCTCCGTCGTCAGCGTTTCCTGCTCATCTTTTTTACAGGCGGTGAAAAACAAGGCCAGGAGACAGGTACTCAGCAAAAACTTACTTGTGGTTTTCATAATAATTAGATTTAATAAATGATTAAATGGTTTTACAGGCCGCCGGCGGTTTCCCGGCAACCATTAGTAGAGGTTTTTTCCAATAAATTTTACTGATTTAATTGTGGCAATGTGTTTTTTTGGAGAGTACGCCTACATTGACTACCGAAATAAAAATTGGTTTAACGGAATATTTTTTTCGTGCAATCAACATCCCGGTAATTTTTCACCATTAAAACGAATGGAAATAAAAAGCCCCTACCTGTTACTCAAAAAAAACTGAAACAGCCAGACCATTTTTTCACCCCGCCGAACACGAGGACGGTATTTCCGTGCCGGACTAAAACGAGAAGTTGCCGCCAAAAAAAAGCAGCATGGTCAACACCACACTGCTCTTTTTTGTCTGTAAGCGCAGGACTCTGCGTTCTTCTGCGAAAATCCCGGCGTATCATTATGGGAAAATACCCATGCTCATGTAGTCCGATCCAATCAGTTGAATGGCGTTGACGAAGGCTGCCGTCCGCAAATCAATTTTCTTTTTGCCGGAAATTTCCCGGGTGATGTTGTAGGCATTGATCATGGCGTCTTCCAGTCCGGAACGCACCAGGTCAATTTCATCAGCACCTTTGGCAAATTTGGCAAAAACATCTTTATCGACCTGGCGGCCAACCATATCACCGATCAGATTCAGGGTGTTTTCCCGACCTTGCTGGCGGTACCGCTTGTCCATCCGGCCAAACCGCATGTGCGACAAGTTTTTCAACCATTCAAAATAGGAAACTGTAACACCTCCTGCATTGAGATACACATCAGGAACGATCAATACACCTTTTTTCAGCAATTCTTTTTCCGCTTCCGAAGTGATAGGGCCGTTGGCTGCCTCGGCAATAATCTTCGCTTTGATGTCTTTGACATTACCAAGATGAATCTGGTTTTCCAAAGCAGCGGGAATGAGGACGTCGCATTCCAGTTCCAATACCTTATTCCGGTCTTCGGCTTTGAATTTTTTGGCGTCGGCATATTTCATGATAGACCCCGTTTCCTGCTTTACCTTGATCAACTCCGGAATGTTCAATCCCTTTTCGTTGTAGATAAAACCATCGGCCTCACCCACGGCAATAACGACCGCATCGCCTTCATCCTGGGAAATATTGGCGGAAAATGACCCCACATTACCCAGACCCTGTACGACGATCCGCTTGCCAGCAATGCCAGGGTCGAGGCCCAGTTTCTTCATGTCCTTGACATTATTACAGGCTTCTCGCAAGCCATAGAATACACCGCGGCCCGTTGCTTCTGTTCTGCCCTGAATACCGTACATACTGACCGGCTTGCCTGTGACACATCCGGCAGCATCCAACTCGTTTTCCCGAAGGGTACGGTAAGTATCGTAGATCCAGGCCATCTCCCGGGCGCCCGTTCCGTAATCCGGAGCAGGCACATCAATGGATGGGCCGATAAAGTTGCGGCGCAGCAATTCATAAGTGTAGCGACGGGTGATTCTTTCGAGATCCTCCTCGGAATATTCCCAGGGGTTAATCTTAACACCACCCTTAGCCCCGCCAAAAGGTACGTGAACGATGGCACATTTGTAAGACATCAGGGTGGCCAATGCCATTACTTCATCCTGATTGACGTGGTTACTGTAACGGATACCACCTTTGGTAGGCAGGCGGTGGTGGCTGTGTTGCACCCGGTAGGCTTCGATGACGGTCACTTCCTTTTTCTTGGTTTTAGGATTGGTGACCTTCACCGGGAAACGGATCGCATAGACGGCATTGCAGGTTTTGATCTGATCGAGGATGCCCCGTTCGAGACCGGTGTGCTTGGCCGCTTTTTCAAAGAAGACGTTGACGCTTTCGTAAAAGCTCTGTGTTTTTTGTACTTTACTCATTATCAATAATTTGGTTCTCTAATTTGGTGATCTTCCGGTCCAGGGAGACAAGAAAGACTACGATGCCGATGAAAATGGCTAAAATGACTGCCACTACCACGTACATTTTACCCATGCTGCGCATGAAATCCATATCTTCTTGTGCCAATAAAAAGGATAATGGAAGAACGGTAATTGCAATGGTTGTGAGGGCTTTTCTTGTAGCTTTTAACATGGTTTAAACATTAGCTGTTCCTGTCCTGAAACGGGGGCAAAAGTCTAATATTTTTTTATATCCCGCAAACATGATGTGAAATCGTTTTCAAAATTTTCATCAAGAACAACGGATTGTACGCTGCAATTAATTTGGCAAAAATTTGAAATGGATGCCGAATATTGGAAATGAACGATCCCCAACCGTTTTATACTTTGGCAGTGAACAATAGTTACAAATTTACGCTGCTTGTCAATGGAATGGCTGATAGTGGCTATTGTTCAAGCAGTCGTTCTTTTATTTGATTGGTCCGGTAAACCAGGTTGGCTATCCAGAAGCCGAAAAGGGCCCAACCGATAATGGCCGGGTAAAAAACCATCCGCATCGTATTGTCCAGATCCTGTGAGCCAAAAGCGATATTGCCCCCGGCACCGGGGTGCAGACTGTCAGTGAGTTTGGGCACGACATACAACAACGGAATCAAAGTTGCGAAGGCAAACACATTATAGACGGCACTGACCCGGGCACGTTTTTCGGGGTCTTCAAAAGACGCCCGTAAGACGAAGTAGGCGCCGTAAATAAGCAAACCGACAGCGGTCATATTTTGCTTGACATCCCAACTCCAATAGGCTCCCCAGGTATGTTTGGCCCAGATGGCTCCCGTGATCAGCCCCAGAATGCCGTATAGAATGCCGACACTGGTCAGGGCAACTGCCTGCTGGTCGTATTTGCTGTTGAACCTTGATAAATACAGTACCGACAGAACAACGGCCGCAATAAACAGAATAAACATGGCAAACCAGAGCGGTACGTGGTAGTACAGATTCCGGATGGTTTCATAAAGGATATTTCGGTAGGGAAAGGTGATGCTTTCTTTTTCGTGGAGATTGGAAATTTCCGCATTTATCCAGGTGGCGGCAGCTGCTGCGGAATCGATTTTTTCCTGTGTCACGTAAATCCCGTCGGGCAAGATAGCCGCACCATCCGTCGGGCTGTCAACGATCAGGGTAAATGCCTGCACCTTGCGGTCGGTCGGCAGGTAGGCCGGCAGGTTAAATTGTAGCTGCAGTTCCCGGTCGTTCAATACTTTGATGTTTTGTGCTGCCAGAGACCGGTCCTCCATTTTGAGCCAGGCCCGCAAAGAGGCGGGGTCTGTGGTGTAGAAGGAGTTGTATCCCAACACATTTATCGTTATTTCCTGTCCGGCCTTAAAGCTGGCCGGTGTTGCGTCGCTGATGCCCGTACGCAAAGGCACCAGCAGGCCCGCCAGGAAACTGTATATGATCAAAAGCACGCCCAATATTTTCCACCAGTTATTTTTCATAATTTATTGCAGCTCAATTTTTTATAATCCATCAATAAAACAATTGCTTCTTATTAATTTCACCCAAAAGTCGTCTGTAAAAACCGGGGCAGTATATCTGTCAAAAAGAGACAGTTGGATTTCCGGAGGAACAGTCTTTCATCCCGCAAAGTCAGCACACCGCTAATCCCGCCAAAGGAAGGGAAACAAGACCATCCCCAGCGCCAGTAAAACCAGATCGACCGCCACCAGCATCATCACATCTTTGCTCACTCCATCGCCGCCCAACAGCCCGATAGCATGGGCGGAAAGATTGACCAATAACAATAGCACCGGAATGATGACCGGAAAACTCAAAATGGCCATCAGGGTACTGCTGTTGTCGGCTTTGGCAGCGATAGCCGAGACAAAAGTAAAGGTGATGGAAAACCCCAGACTGCCAAAAAACAACGCCAGGGAAAATTGCCCGGCATCCTCCACGGGACTTCCGGCGATGAATCCCAAAGCTACAAAGGTCAAAACACCGATTAGCAGTAAAAGGAGGGTGTTGTAAACCATTTTTGACAATAAAATGGCAAGTGGGTTCGCCAGTTGGTAATAGTAAAGCTGCCGGTGCCCGCTTTCCTGGATAAAACTCTTGACCACCGCATTAATGGAGGCAAACAACATGATGATCCAAAACAGCACATTCCAGAGTTGGGGGCTAAGTTTCTGAAAGGAAATAAAAATAATGAAGACAGTGGACAGCACGTACAGAAAGATACCGCTGATAGCGTATTTCTGCCGCCACTCCAGGGTCAGTTCTTTCTTCAGCAGGAATGATATTTCTTTGATAAGGCCCATGCGGGCAAAAGTAGAAAGTAGTAGTATTTATTCGAGGCTCTTTTTTTCTTTTGGAAAATGGAAGCGTGCCTGATGGACACCATTTTGAAAAATACGGTAAACGGACGGTGAGAAGTTTCAGGGTAAGATGATAAAGGTATTAAAACAAACTTACCTGCTCTCCGTAGGCCATTGGGTTTTCCAATTCCAGCAGTTTTCTTTTTACCTCCAGCCCATAAAAATATCCCTGCAAATCACCACTTTTCGCCAAACACCTATGACACGGGACGATGATGGCGACAGGGTTCAGCTTATTGGCCATCCCGACAGCCCTTACCGCATCGGGGTTGTCCAGGTTTTTAGCGATAGCTGAATAGGAGGTCGTGCGACCGTAAGGCACTTTCAACAATTCCCGCCAAACCGCCTGGTTGAAGTCAGTGCCCGCTGAGAGATCCAGTGGCAACTCAAACACCGTTCTTTTACGGTGGAAATATTCATCCAGCTGCAGGGCAACCTCAGCGAGTTCTTCCGGTATATCGGCACCGTGACAGTTCTTACCCTGCTGTAGCTGCACGGAACTTACCCCGCGGGCGGAACCCTTAATTTCAAAACAACCGAATGGTGATTGGTAGTAACCTGTTGTCATTTTTCCAGCGATAAGTTTTCCTTTTTCTACAATTGATCCGGCAATGCCGTCTGCCCAGCCAAACTGCCAGCAGGCAACTCATGAATCCAAAATGGCTTATTGATAAATACCGTGTAATTTAAATTTGCTTTAATTTTTTTCCCTGCAAGTGGGCCGAAGGATTCACTTCGGGACAGGCTTTCCGGGTGTTGCCAAAAGAGCGACTTTTCCTGCGCCGCATTGTTTAAACATACTCAAATTACACGGTAATAAATGCAGTGTAACTAAAGCTTCTTTAATTTTTCACTGTTTCATATGGGCCGGAAATTTCACCTTTCATTGAGGCAGCCAACTGCTCGGCCCAAAGGGATTTTTAAGGGGGAAAACGTGGCCGTGCCACGTTTTCCCCCTTAAAAATCCCTGGAGGCGCACGTTGGGGGTCAATTGAAGCTGGAAATTCCCTGCGCCGCATTTCTTAAACTAATTTAGATTACACAGTAATAAATCACTCAGTCAAAAGTCAATTTACCAAACCGGTAGCCCCTGCCCCGTTCGCCGTAGATAGCCATTTCCCGTTTGCCGATTTGCTTGCACATTTTTGGCCGGGAGATGACCCCGACATCACGATTGGAGGCCAGCGGGTAGGTCGTCACTTCACCTTGCATATTGATCTGTGCGACGGAGATTACCGAGTCGTTGCCATTGTAATTAAAGATACGGTTGGGCTTTTGGCCGCTACCAAAATTCCGGGCGTTGTCGTTGTAAACAAAAAACAGTTTATCCCGCACGATCGACATGGCGTAGGAAGAGTAATAGCCTCCGTCGTTTCTGGTTTCCTGCCTTTTCGGGATCCTCGCCGACCATTCAATTTCCCCGGTCGGCCGGATGTTCACCACGATGATGTCGTTGTAATTGTAATAATAATCGACCTGAAAGTTGTTGCGGTAGCGGGAATAGGCCCAGGGGCTGTAGGGGTAGTAGCCCCAGCCCCAGCCGTACGGATCGTTGAAATTATTAAACCGGTCTTCTTCAATGTAAAATTGTTCGGCTACCAGCACCGCACCGCCGTCGCTGCGGGTGATGAGTTCGTCGAGTGAATAATTGAACAGCTCTGCGCTGCGGCGGGTATCATTGCGTGCTTCGGCGGCCCGGGCTTTGTCCCTGTTTTTTTCTGACATAAACTCGGTCAAAAAATCGAATTCAAAAGGCTGGTAGTTGCTGTTGCTGACTTCCCCGGAACTGGGGTCGAGGCGAAAATAACAGGCCCCTTTAATGCTGTAAGTTCCTTTTGCGGAGTAAAAACCCGAGCAGATCAGTTCTCCTTTTTTAGTCGGGCGAAAGGTGAGATCGGTGACAAATCGATTGTCTATCCCAACCCGGTACTCCATTTCCCTTTCCCCATTTTCCAAATAGGAAAGAATAATATACTGGTAGGTTGGGCTGCCCCGACGACGCCATTTAGCGGCATCGGTGTATAGAACACCCAAAAGGTGCACATTGCCAAAGTCATCGACCTGGTATTCTTCCACGGTAAACTGGTTGTCGGGAAAAGGCAATACGATGTCTTTTTCCCAGACCAGCTCGAAATTTTTATCGAAAACCCGAAAGCCAAACTGCTCGGGTTCATTCCTCTTGTAAGGTAAATCATTATAGATCAGCAAATGACTGCTGTCTTTGGAAATATGCGATCCAAACGAGCCTTCTGCCTCTTTATTCCGGGCATCGGTCTCGCAGATCATATCCAGGTTTTTGGACGGAATAAGCGACCGGGAACTGATTTGTTGCTTGAACAGGTAGTTTTTCTTTTTTGCCGAATTGTTGAACGATGTCAGCAGGTAAAGCTCGCCACCGAGGTAAATCACATCCTCGAAGTCCCGTTGTTTCCCCTTGTATTTCAGCTCTTGTTCAATTGACTTTTTCAGGTTCATGTCGTTGTCGTAAAATTCGACCCACGCCCGTGGCCTGGCTTCCGGGTTGTTCAGCACTTTTTGCCGCAACAGGTAGAAACCATCGGGGCGCAGCCCAATCACCTTGGTCGACCGGGTATTATTGGGTTCGGCGTATTCGTTGCCCCAGTTAATGATTCCAGGCGCTTTATTTTGGGAAAATGCAGTTGTAACAACGGCCAGAAAAAAAGTCAGAGAAATGATGCTTGAAGATAGCTGCATAGTTAAGTTTTTGTAAGAAAGTGTCATTTAAACAATAGACCGGTTTGGTTCAAAAAAGTTTGTCGCATTCGGTAAAACAGACCTGAATACATCGTGTAGAAAATTTCTTTACAATTCCGTTCACGCAAGTGGGCCGAAATATTCACTTCGCTTTGAGGCATCAGACTGCTCGGCCCAA
>JBFIJS010000174.1:0-7571 GCA_041600595.1 Saprospiraceae bacterium
CCAAATAAATTTGTGTGGTGGAATAGCCGCTGCCTACGTCCCAAATCCTGATTGGCTGGCTCTGCTTGTCCCGGAATTGCCTTTTGGATAACCCTCTGGTCACCTGATCGTACACGTATTGCAGCCGCTGGGTGAAATAGGCTTTGCGGAACGGCAATTTGGCGGGGTCGTCGTGGTATTTATAGTACTCCCGAAGCTTGTCGTGCTGCTTTAATTCTTCCAGAAAAAGGTCAAAAAATTCGTTGACGGTCATGTAGTTTATTGCGGTAGAAAAGGTGAATAGTGCTTGTCGGGTTTTTTTCAGCTTTGAACAGTCCGTGGCGGGCCGGAAACTGCCAATCAGTTGTGGTAAAACCTGGCACCCCAAATCGCTAACCCGGTTTGCTGACACGGGCCCCTGAGCTTTGCCCGTAAAAATGCGAAATTACCAAGATTAATGAGTATGACACATGCCTCCGGCTGCCAAAGTAGGCCTGGCACCCCCACATTTATTGAGCCTCTCTTTTCAAAACGACCATTTTTGGAGGAACAAATACCGCACGGACAACGGGAAAGCTGTCGCCTGCAGGGCGTAAAGTAAGCTTGAACTGTTAGCAAAAGGTTGGAAATGCTATCTTTCCAGCCTGAAACCGATTATTACCTGGTATGAAAAAAATTTTCCTGTTCCTATTATTGATGGCACCGATTTACACCGACGCACAGACTGAAGGTAACCCCTACCTGACGGCGAGAACAGACGGGCAACTGACCCTGACCGCCGCGGGCGCTTCTCATTTTGCCAGGCTCGCCCTGGATTGTATCCAACAAGAATACCCCAATAAGTTGAACCAGTCACTGTCGGACGCTTCCGGGTTGCAGGAGCCGCATGTGTTACATCCAGCCTTTTATGGTTGTTATGACTGGCACTCCTCTGTGCATGGGCATTGGATGCTGGTGCGGCTGTTGAAGCAGTTTCCCGATTTACCGCAAAACGAGGAAATCCGGAAAAAATTAGCACAAAACCTGACGGCTGAAAATATCCTTGTGGAAGTACAATATATGCAGGAGGAGAGCAAATCATGGGAGCGCATGTACGGTTGGTCCTGGCTGATGAAACTGGCGGAAGAGCTGTACACCTGGGATGATCCCGACGGGCAGCAGTGGTCGGCTAATCTGCAGCCCCTGACCCAACTCATCACCGAACGATATTTAGCTTTTTTGCCGGTGCAAACCTACCCGGTTCGTACCGGGGTTCATCCGAATACAGCCTTCGGGCTGTCTTTTGCCTGGGACTACGCACATGCAACCAGAGACATGGCCCTGAAGGACATGATCGAAAAAAGAGCCCGGGATTACTATTTACTGGATAAAGACTGTCCGTCGGACTATGAGCCAAGTGGTGAAGATTTTCTGTCGGCTTGTCTGGAAGAGGCTAATCTGATGCGGCGCGTCTTGCCAGCCGATTTATTTGATCAATGGTTCCGGCGTTTTTTACCAAAAAAGAAACTGGCTGCTCTGACTAAACCCGCCGACGTTTCCGATCGATCCGATCCCAAGATCGTTCACCTGGACGGATTAAACCTCAGCCGGGCCTGGTGTCTGTACGGTATTTACCCGGCCATCAAAAACAAGAAGCAAAGGAAAGCCATGCTGCAGGCAGCAAAGCAACACCTGGAAGCTACCATACCCAACATCGCCAGCGAGCATTACGAAGGCACCCACTGGTTGGCGTCATTTGCAGTGTACGCCCTGTCTGTTGGTGAATAAAGGAAGTGACACTTGGGAAAAAGTTCTGGTCAGTCGCAACTCAATCAAATAGGCTCTGTTTAATTTGGCTATATTGTTGGAACACATATTAAAATTGTAAATCAAGAGTACCTGTCGATTTGTACGCTGGAAAATTGCCGGGAGAGCCACGAAGAAAAGGCCGGTTGCGACAGCAAAATTTCCCGAATGCGTCCCGGGTGATATTGCTCCCGGTTCCGGGAAAGTCGGTTTACTTTTTTAATAGTTTTTTCTAAATGGTTTTTTAACGCTTGATAATCAATGGGCTGCTTCATTTTACTAAAAAAAATCAAACGACTGCATCCATTTAAACGACTGCATCATCCTTTCAATCCATGAGCCAATCTGCCCAACTTGGTACCGCCCCCATCAGCCAACTCCTCCGCCAGCAAGCGGTGCCAGCCTCCATTGGGATATTGGTGCTCTCCATTTATGGTATTGTTGATACTATTTTTGTCGGACAATTTGTGGGGTCTATTGCCATCGGTGCCATTACGGTCGTGCTGCCGATTACCTATTTGATTTCCAGCATCGGCATGGCTATCGGGGTAGGTGGTGGCTCCATCATTTCCCGTGCTTTTGGGGCGAAGGACTCCGTGCGGGCCCACCGTACTTTTGGCAATCAGATTACCCTGGTGCTGATCATTGCAGTTTTGGCGATTGCCCTTTTTACCTTTTTTCAGCAGGAAGTGCTGGAATTGTTTGGGGGAAAAGGAGAGACCCTGCCGGCGGCGCAGGAATATTTCCGGGTCCTTTTGCCCGGCATCCCTTTTTTAGCCTGGGCAATGATGTGCAATAATGTGTTTCGTGCCGAAGGGAAACCCAAAATAGCCATGACCGTGATGATCGTGCCGGCGCTGGTCAACATCGTCCTGGATCCCATTTTTATCATTTGGCTGGAAATGGGCCTGACCGGTGCGGCCCTGGCGACCACCATCTCTTATGTATGTTCGGCAGCATTTTGCCTGTGGAATTTTGCCACCGGTAAGTCCGAAATGCGGATCAACTTGCCGGACATGCGCCTGGATTTCCCCATTGTCAAGGAAATGTTCTCGCTGGGCATCGTTACGTTTGCCCGCCAGTCGGTGGTAGCGCTGCTGATGATCGTTCTGAATAATACCCTGTTTTTGTACGGCGGTGCCATGGCTTTGTCGGTTTATGGCATCATCCAGCGGGTCATGATGTTTGCCAATTTTCCGGTTCTGGGCATTACTCAGGGATTCATTCCGATTGCGGGTTATAATTACGGCGCCGAGAATTGGGAAAGGGTTCGCAAGGTGATCAGCCTGGCTCTCAAGGGCGGAACCATCATTGCGGTAACCATCTTTTTGGGAATATTGATTTTTGCCGAGCCGCTGGTCCGGCTGTTTACAACCGAGCAGGAGCTGATTGATCTGACCGTACCCGCCATTCGCATTGCATTCCTGGCCACCCCCTGTATTTTGTTCCAACTGGTGGGATCAGCATATTTTCAGGCCATCGGCCGGGCCCGTCCGGCCTTGTTCCTGACCCTTACCAAACAGGGTTTCTGCCTCATCCCACTCCTGTTCATTCTCCCCCCCATTTTCCAACTGAACGGCGTCTGGATGGCATTTCCTATCGCTGATATTCTGTCAGCCAGTATCTGTTTTTATTTTTTGAGAAAACAAATGGGAAGCCTGGGTAAAAAAAATCGGCGCACCAACCTGCCACTCTTGACCAAACAAGAACTATTACCCGGCGAGCCCACGCAGCAACCCTGAAATCACTGCGACACCGCTGTCCATGCTGCCTTCATAAAACCCATGTGGTTGTATAGATAAAAACTTGACAGAGAAGCCGTTTTTTCGATTCGTTTTCCTGCTTTGTATTTGAAAAGCTTTTTGTAGCAACGTATTTTAAGTGCCATATTTCACCTTTGGGTCGCTTTCATTTTTTTTAAATTTGTCGCACATTTACGCATCCCCAAAGGTCAACCCGTTTTCTTTCCGGAAACGACGAGTTCGATGCAGAAAAAGGAGGTTTGGAAGTCCCTCTGTTTATGCCTTGTTGCTCACTATTCGATCACAGTTCTCATGGCCTTTGTTTTGTTTTTGCCCATTTTTTTAGTGGTAGAAAAGGATGGACCTGGATCCGGTTGTATTCGGTGTTATTGCCGCCGGAAGATTTTTTTCCAAATCAGAACGCTGTTTTAAAGCGCTGCTAAACTTAAGATTTTATGAAAACAACCTGCACACTGCTCTTGTCACTGCTCATTATTACCGGGATTGCCGCCCAATCCGTCCCCGATTCCTGCCGCCTTCGCATTGGTACCAATCTCAGTGGCCCGGCCGACTGGGGCAGCGAATTTCCCTTTGTCAACATCATGAAATACAGCCGGGAATGGATTTCTCACAACAACCAGTGGGTTGGCGGAGGCACAAATGCCTGGGACACCGGGGTGCTCAACCAGATTCCCATGGATGAAAACGGTTATCCGCTGGCCCTGCCGGTGGATATACCCGGCCAGGAGGCACCGCAGATCGTTCGCACCGTTTGGGCAAATACTGAAGCCCTGCCGGAGGGACGCTATGTCGTCCTTTACGACGGCACTGGCGACCTCGACGTATGGGGCGACGCCACGCTGGTGAATGAGGAACCGGGCCGGCTGGAGTTCGATCTGGCATTTCAGGATGATATTTTTGCCCTCGAAATTTATGTGTCGCAGGCGGGCGACCACATCCGCAATATCCGGGTACTGCTTCCGGGCACGGAAGCTACCTATGAGGCCAACCCCTGGGAGGCCAACTGGCTCGAAAAACTCGGGCCCTTCCAGGCCATCCGTTTTATGGACTGGGGCTACACCAACCACTCCGCCATGCGGCAGTGGTACCAGCGAACGCAATTGAATGACTATACCTGGACGCAGAAAAACGGTGTGCCTTACGAAATGTGGGCAGCACTTTGCAACCTCAAAAAAGCCGATGCCTGGGTCTGTGTACCCCATGCTGCCAGCGACGATTTTGTGGTGCAAATGGCCACTTTTTTCAGAGACAACCTCGATCCCGACCTGAAGCTGTACGTCGAATACTCCAATGAAGTTTGGAACTGGATCTTTGCGCAGGCCCATTATGGCCTCGATTCGCTCGATCAAAACCTGGCCTGGCCGGAGCGGCTTGCGCCCCGTATTGCTCATGTGATGCAACTATGGACAGAGGTATTTGCCGGGCAGACAGATCGTCTCGTGCGGGTGCAGGGCGGACACCACGCCTGGTTCGACATCGGCCGCCGGATTTTTCTGCAACTGGAAGCTGACAACCAGGAGCATCTGATCGATGCCATCAGTCCTGCTGCCTACATGGGACTCGATCACGAACATATGGAGGCTAACTGGAATGCCTCCACCACCGGCCAGGAGGTGCTCGATCATGCTGCAGATTTTACATTTAACCAAAATGAATATGCCATGCAGGGGTGGTACGACCATGCCGGATTGGCTGCCGCAAAAGGTAAAAAACTGCTGTTTTATGAAGGTGGACAGCATTTTACACCAAACCCTTTTGGCACAGTGCAACCCTATTGCGATGCCCTCGTTGAGTGCCAGACGCTGCCGGGTATGTATGACCTTTACGAGCAGTTGTTCGACACCTTGCGGACCCTGAGCAACGAGGAGATGCTGCTGATGAATTTTTCCTTCATCAGTCCAAAAAACTGCCAGTATGGTACCTGGGGGCTGTTGCAAAGTCAGTTTTCGGAGCAACCACCTTTTTCCAATGCGCCGAAATACCAGGCAGTAAAGGATGCGATCGTACAATATAATTCCTGTCAGGATATAACAGCCACCGGAGAAACGCTGGACGCCGGGCCAGTGATATACCCCAATCCTGCCCGGGAGGCTATCTGGGTAAAATGGGAGGGGAAAGACATTGCAAAACTGGAAATTTCCGTGTTCGATATCACCGGGAAACCCGTGGCGACCAGTCGGGCCCAGGGCTTTATAAAACTGGAAAACTGCGGGCCGGGCGTGTACATCGTCTATCTGACAGATGGTCAGCATCGTCACCGGCAGTTGATTGTGAAATGATGATCCGGGTAAGGAGAGAACAAAGCCGTTTTCCTCCTGCTCTTGTCGGGCCTGGCAGTGTGATTGATCACAGGGAGGTGTAACCTTTGGCCTGATGGCACGAGAAAAATCCTTGTAAATTCACTTAGAATCCAACAGTTTTAGCAATTCAGGTAAAATGTAGAAAATATGACATATATCATCATCGATGCGAACAAATTTGGAATAGTTTTAATGTAATATTTGCGGTGGAAAACGGCATTTCCAATACTTCAAATTTTATCGCACATTTGCATCTGCACGGTGAACATTCGCTTTTATCATTATAAAGCAGATTCTATTTGGCCTTTCTATCACCCTGACTCCAATATTACAGCCTAACTGAAAAACTCATATTTGATCATCAATCTCATAGACACATGAAAAAAACCGTTACCTTTTTCATTTCCCTTTTTCTACTGTCGTTCTTTCATGCGGATGCCCAACATTCGGTGGCAAGACAGTGGAACGAAATGACGCTTACAGCTATTCGCGGCGATTTTGCCCGGCCCACGGTGCACGCCAGGAACCTGTTTCATACATCCATTGCCATGTATGATGCCTGGGCTGCTTACAACGCATCAGCTGAAACCTACCTGCTCGGAAAAACCCTGCATGGTTTTACGGTTCCTTTTGCCGGGGTGCCCGTACCTGCAGATATTCAGGCCGCACAGGAAGAAGCGATGAGCTACGCTGTGTTTCGCATCATCAGGCACCGTTTTTTGAATTCGCCCGATGCGTTTGATATTTATCAGGAAGCAGAATTCCTGATGGCACAATTGGGATATCCTATCGGAAACACTTCCGTAGATTATTTGTCCGGTAGCCCGGCTGCGCTTGGCAATTACATTGCGCAGCAAATCATAAACTATGGCTTGCAAGATGGTTCTAACGAGCAGTTTGGCTACCAGAACCTCTACTACGAGCCGGTCAATCCGCCATTGGTCATCGAGGAACCGGGTAACCCGGACATTGTCGATATGAACCGCTGGCAACCGCTGACGCTGGACTTTTTCATCGATCAGGGTGGCAACCCCATTCCATTTAACACGCCTGACTTCCTTAGTCCGGAGTGGGGGCAGGTGGCTCCTTTTTCCCTCAAAGAAGAAGATGCAACCGTTTATAACCGCGACTTTTTTGACTACATCGTGTACCACGATCCCGGACCACCGGCTTACCTGGATACCATGACGGTTGGCGGCGTATCGGAGGAGTATAAGTGGGGACATTCGTTGGTGGCTGTTTGGTCGGCTCATCTTGAACCCAGTGATACTGCCATTTGGGACATTTCCCCGGCCTCCATTGGAAATATTCAAAGCTACCCGACCGACCTGGCCGGCCTCCGTGATTTTTATGACTTGACGGGCGGTGGTGATACGAGTCCCGGTCATGCTGTCAATCCAAAAACGGGAGCTCCTTATGACCCGCAATTGGTGCCTCTCGGAGATTACGCCCGGGTTTTGGCGGAATTCTGGGCAGACGGACCCGACTCCGAAACGCCTCCCGGGCACTGGTTTACTATTTTGAACTATGTCAATGACCAGCCAGAACTGGTGAAAAAATTCCGCGGACAAGGTCAAACCCTGAGTGATCTGGAATGGGACGTGAAATCCTATCTGATTCTGGGGGGAGCCATGCACGACGTGGCTATTACGGCCTGGGGTATCAAGGGATGGTATGATTACATCCGTCCGGTATCGGCGATCCGGGGCATGGCTGAGTTTGGGCAAAGTTCTGATCCCAACCA